>CALCQT010000216.1 GCA_937894825.1 uncultured Anaerolineaceae bacterium | reverse complement strand
GGTGGTGGAATTATTACGCACCACCGGTCCGCGCCAGCCGCGATATTTCATCAAATAGTAGTACAGGAGTACCAGGAGCGTATTCGGGGAGACAAAATTCCCCTTGTCGTCAATCACACCCAATCGGTCCGCATCCCCATCGGTGGCAATGCCAAGGTCAAAGCGGTTCTCAACCACAAAATTCCGCAAGGCTGTCAGAGTCTGTGCGCTGGGAGAAGGCAGCCGTCCGCCAAACAGCGTGTCCCGCCGTTTATGGATCACCTCAACCTCACAGCGGGCCGTCAGCAGAATGGTGCGCAGGCTGGTCTGGCTGACGCCATACATCGGATCCAGCGCGATTCTTAGGCGCATCTTCTTGATCGCATCCAGGTCCACCAGTGAAAGAATGCTGTCAATATATTCGTTGAAAGGATTAATCAGTGTGATCAACCCGCGCGCAAGCGCCTCGTCATACTCGATGACCGAAATGGGGGCGTCCCCGACCATCGCAGCATAGCGCTCAATGCGCTCTGTGACGGACGCTTTCGCGTCGCAGCCGCCGGCGGTGAACACTTTGACGCCGTTATAAATCGCCGGGTTGTGACTGGCCGTCACAGCCATACCGAAGGGCAATTTCATGTTCTTGACCGCAAACATGATCAGCGGCGTCGGCGCTTCCCGGTCAATCATGTAACAGGGGACACTCTCCGCCGCAAACACTTCCGCCGACCATTGCGCAGCTTCTTTGGAAAGGAAACGGCGGTCATAGCCAATACAGATGCCCTTGGAAGCCACATCTTCGGTCTTCATCAGAACTGAAAGGGCCTTTGCCAACAATTGCACATTCGCCTTTGTAAATCCGTCCGCGATGATCGCGCGCCATCCGCCAGTACCAAAATGAATCATCCGATTTCTCCCATCACAATTTCAACCTGAACCACACTGCCCGCGGCTGCCAGCGGAATGCCCGCAACCGGATTTCCATCACACAAAATGGATTTCACACCCCGTTCGACGCCATTCGGGTTCAGAACCTGAATGCGATACGTGGCGCCGCGCCACACACGCTCGGCGCTGAATTCCTTCCAGTCCGCCGGGATACAGGGATCGACCGTCAGGGAATCAAAACCAGGGCGAATCCCCAGCATGTACTGTGTCGCGGCAAAATACGCCCAACCGGCTGATCCGGTCATGAACGGATGCCGCGCCCGGCCAAAAGCCGGATGCGCCTTCCCGACCACAAACTGGCAGTAGGAATAAGGCTCTGATTGGCGGATCTCGATGCGGTCGTTCTGGTTATAGGGTGACAACGCATCGTAAAAGCGCTTTGCACCGTTCCCATCGCCCAGCCGGCACATCGCCCCCCAGGCCCAGGGGTTGGGATGCGAAAAGATGGCGCCGTTTTCTTTCAAACCGGGGTAGACCCGCGTCACAAAACCGATCCCGTCATCCGGAACCGTATAGGGTGGTGCGTTCAGCATCAGCCCGTATTCCGTGAACAGGTGCTCCGTCACCGCTGCCATGCAGCGCCGGCCGCGTTCCGAAGAGGCCAGCCCGGACAAAACCGCCCAGGCGTTGCTCTCCAGATGGATGCGCCCTTCCTGATCAGCGTGCGTGCCGATCTTCCTGCCGTCGGCCGTGATACCGCGAATATACCAGTCGCCGTCCCACAGCACCTCCTCGCAGGTCTGCCGAACCTGTTCCGCGACATCCCGATACTTCTCCGCGTCTTCAGTTTTGCCAACATAGGCCGCCAATTCCACAAACTGCACCAGCGCCCAATAATGCAAAAAGCTGACCAGCGCGCTTTCGCCGCCGCCCAGGTTCAGGCAGTCGTTCCAATCCGCGCGCAGCCCCTTGCAGATGCCATGCTGTCCGACCTGCTGGTGTGAAAAATCCAAAATCTTCTGCAAATGTTCATAAACCGATCCGCTGCCGCCGTCGGCATAAGTCACTTCCTGCCACAGAAAATCAAAATCGCCGGTCTCTTTGACAAAATTGACAATCGACCCCACCAGCCACAGTGCGTCATCCGAGCAGACGTCTTTCAGCCCGTGAACGATGCTGGAGCGGTCCGGCGTCGGAATGACTGTGGGAGATTTAAAGGATTGCTGTTTCTGTTCCGGTTCGAACCAGGCCGGCTCGAACAGATGGATACCGTAACCCTCCGTCGTCAGCGCCCGCAGCAGCTCGACGATGCGGGAACGGCATTTTTCCGGATTCGAATGCGGAACGCTCATCGCGTCCTGCGCGGTGTCGCGGTAACCCAGCCCGGTGCGGCCGCCAACCTCGATGAAGGAGGAAAAGCGGGAGAACATGACGTTGATTTCGCTCTGATAGAGCGTCCAGATGTTGATCAGCGTGTTCATGCCCTCGTCCGGGGTGTTGATTTGCAATTTGGACCGTTTTTCGTCCCAAAACGTCTTCAGCCGGGAAAATTCGACATCCACCACGTTGGGGTCCGCATACTGCGCGCGCATCTTCTTGCCCGCCTCAATCCCGCCTTCGCCGAGCAGGAAAATCAGCCGGATTTCCTGGCCGGGTTCAAGCGTGATTTTTTTATGCAGCGTTCCGCAATGATTGCCGCCGTTTTCGAAACTGCCGCCGCAAAAGCCCTGCGCCACCGCGAGCGGATTTTGCTCGGTCCGGTAAGGACCGATGAAGCTGTCCCGCATGGTGTCGAATCCGTCCGGGGTGAAATTGGCGGTGAAAAACTGGTAGCCGTTTTCTTCATAGTACAGATCATTCTCAATGACGCCGTCCACGCAGCGCGATCCGCTGGCATACAGGCTCATCTGAAAATTGCGGTTGTCCATGTCGATATGATGGAAGGAGAAAACGCTCAGTTCGCGCACCGCCGAACCGGTGTTGCGGATGCGCACATCCCAAATTTCAACCGGATCATCCGGCGCGATGAACAATTTCTGCGAAGCCTGGATCCCTTTATACTCACAGGAATAGATGGAATAGGATTGCCCGTGACGGCATTGCCAGCTGCCCTGGTCGAGCGGTTTGCCGACCGGCTGCCAGGATACGCTCCAGAAATCACCGTCCGCGTCATCCCGCAGATAGACGTAATGACCGGGAAAGTCCATCGGGACGCCGTTCGGGCGAAAGCGGGTGATGCGGTGATATTCCGGGGAGTCATAGTAGAGGTAGCCGCCGGCGGTGTGATTAAAGACGCCGCACATTTTTTTGGTGCCGATGTAATTGGTCCAGGAGACCGGCAGGTCGACCCGATCAATCACATATTCTTTTTCGTCGTTGTCAAAATAACCGTATTGCATATCCTTCTTCCTGTTTCAATCTGAGAACAATACAGCGGAATTCCGATTTTTGAATCAGTTCTTTTTGTGTGTTTTGCATCGTGCGCAAAACACACAAAAAGAACTCCAATCTTCGAAAGAAAAGCTGTTCAATCAAATTATACGGCGGCAGAACCAAATGGATAATAGACAGCTATGTCATCTGTTGCTTTTTGTTGTTATGTAAAAAACGAAGCCCATTTTCAGGCAGTAACTTGTGAAATTACGAAGAATTCTTAAATAAAAACGCCGCTCTTCATTCCTGATGGAACTCGAAGCGGTGAAAATTTTCCCGCGTGGGTTTTGACGCAAATTCTATTTGCTGAACATCAAAGAGCGCGTTTTTTCCATTTGCGATCAAGAAAATAGAACGCATGGCTCAGGACAAGGAACGCCGCAATCAGCCCACCGATATAAAGAATCGCACGCAAGCCAAGCTGATCATAATCCATGAAGAAATAGGGGAACCGCACAGGCGAGCCATCAATTGAAGATGTTCGGTAAATATAACCCGAGAAGCCCGCCACAGTGGAAAAGGCAACATAGGATAATGGAAAGATCAAAATGGCATAAACATCACTGTATTTCAAGCTTCCTGATTCGGCGAACAAAATATAGTCAATCAAGCAAAGCAACGGCGTGAAAAGATGAACCGACAGATTCCCGAATGACCAGAGCTTCGCATTTTCGCTCATGGAAAAAGCGCCGGGAGCGAGAAGCGTCCAGTATACAATTAGTGTCACCAGCAAATCGACAACGCAGACCATTTCAAAACGGGCAAAATAACCGGTCTTGCCATATTTTCCCTCTTGCAGATAGCCTTTAACCGTTCGGAATAATAACAGACCAAACAGGACCAAGGCAAGCAGATTGCTTTGGATGGTATAGTACATTAACAAACCCGGCGCAAATTTGCCGCCGAAAACGTTGATATGGAGCAAAAGACCAATGAGCGCAACTGAAAAGCCCAAGCCTCTAAAAAAGATTGCAAACCGCCTGTCACGAATCATAAAAAAGGTTCCTTTCATAAATGGCCCAATCGTATTTCAATATACACAAAAGCTCTTCACTCATTCCACAGCGCCGCGAGACAAATCAATAAAGAGATATTCCAACGGTTAGGACATAACGGCTGCCTGTCAAATTATACGGTGGCATGAGGAAAATTCCGATGAACGGTTATGGTATTTGTTGTTTTTTATTGGTATTGTGAATTTCTCGGGAATCAGGGTTATCGCTTAAATGATTGTGGCGTCAAAAGTAGAAAATCTTATTTTGACTCCACAATCGTCCTTTTATGTAAATGCTGTTTCCGCGGATAAACAACATCAACCGATCCGGACAACCCGCGCTTCATACGGAAGCAGATCCTCATTTACGAGACGGCCGTCCAGATTGGAGAGCATGATTTGCCCCTCCGCAAACGGCGCTGACAGTTCCAGGCTGGCCTGCTCACCGGTCAGATTGATCAGAATGAGCCATTTCACATCGTTCAGCCCGCGCATATAAGCGTAAAGCTGCGGATGATCGTTAAGAATCTCAGCATAATCCCCATAAATCAGGCTCGGATGGCTGTTTCGCAGCGCGATCAGCGCACGATAATAGTTGAGAATCGAATTGGGATCGGCCTGCGCCGCCTGCACATTGATGGTCGGATAATTCGGATTGACCCGGATCCAGGGTGCGCTTGCACTGAACCCGGCATTCGCGGAATCATCCCATTGCATCGGCGTACGCGCGTTATCGCGGCCTTTAGCGAGAATGCTGTGCCAGGCCTGCGCGGCTTCCCCGCGGCCCGCCGCGATTTCATAGAAGCGCAGGCTCTCGATGTCCCGCAGCTCGGACGGATCCGAGAACGGCGTGTTGGTCATGCCGATCTCCTCACCCTGATAGATAAACGGCGTCCCCCGCAGCAAAAGCATCAGCGTCGCCAGCATTTTGGCGGAACGAACCCGCAATTCTTCGTTGTCATCGCACCCGAAACGGGAAACTGGCCGCGGCTGGTCGTGATTCGCCCAAAACAAACTGTTCCAACTGTCCCGCAGCGCATCCTGCCAGCCGGACAGGATCGATTTCAGTTTTTCAGGACGCCAGGGAACAATATCCCACTTACCGTATGCTCCGCTGTCGATATCCATCAGCTCAAACTGGAAAAGCATATCCAGTTCCGTCCCTTCCGGCGTGAGATAGTCCGGCGCAATTTCCTGTGTGACAAACGGCGTTTCGCCGACGCACATCACGTCCCGCCCGTCAAAGCAGCGTTTCCGCATCTCCTGAAGATAGACGTGCGTTTTGGGCTGGTTGGCAAAATGCTCGTCCGCCATCACATAGCCGGACGCGTTGGGCGCTTTGCCGCCATCCGGCAGCCCCGGCTTTTTGCCGATCAGGTTGATCACGTCCATCCGGAACCCATCAATGCCGCGGTCAAACCAGCGATTGATCATCCCAAACACTTCCTCCCGCACCTGCGGGTTCTCCCAGTTGAGGTCCGGTTGTTTCTCCGAAAACAAATGAAGATACCATTCATCGCTGGCCGGGTCATATTTCCAGGCAGAAGGGGTAAAAAAGGAGGCCCAATTATTGGGTTCTCCGCCGTTTTTTCCCGGCCGCCAGATGTAATAGTCCCGGTATGGATTGTCCTTGCCCTTTCTGGATTCGACAAACCAGGCGTGTTCATCGGAGGAGTGATTGACCACCAGATCCATGATCAGCCGCATGCCGCGCTGATGCACCGCCGCTAACAGGCGCTCGAAATCCATCATGGTGCCGAACTCGGTCATGATTTTCTCATAATCCCGAATGTCATACCCCATGTCGTCGTTGGGCGAATCGTAGACCGGATTCAGCCAGATCGCGCCGATCCCCAGCCATTTCAGATAATCCAGTTTTGAAATAATGCCGTTCAGATCACCAATTCCGTCACCGTTGCTGTCCATAAAGCTGCGCGGATAAATTTGGTAAAAAACACATTCCTTCCACCAGGCATTTGTCATGCAACCGTCCTCACCGATTCCCGTTCAATAATAGATACCGGCAGCGAAATTTCCTCTTTCGCGTTCTCCGGGTGATTAATATGATTCAGCACGGCATTCACTGCCGCCTCTCCTTTTTTATAGACATCCTGGCCCACTGTCGTCAGGCCGGGGATGCAATAATGGGCAATGTTCAGGTTATCAAAGCCGATAACGGAAATGCGCTCCGGAACGATGCGCTCCTGCGAATTCAGCCGCTTGATCACGCCTATTGCCAGAATATCCGCCGTGCAAAACACCGCGCTGACGTCCGGCATATCGATCAGCTGCTCCGCCAGGCGCATGCCGGACTCAAAGTTGATCTGCCCGGTCAGGATTCGTTTCGCCTCAGCCGGAATATCATATTCCCGCAGCGCATCATAATAGCCCTCCAGCCGCTGCATATTGACACTGCTCTCATGCAGCGCGCCGGAAAGGAAAGCAATTTTGCGGTGACCACGCTCAATCAAATAGCGCGTGGCGATATAACCGCCGTATCGGTCATTAATTTTGATGGTATGAAAATGATGGTTGTCAACATAACTATCGACCAACACCAGCGGAATGTTGATTTTTTCCAGTCCCGCATACGAGTCGCTGTTATACATGCCGATAATGATGATACCGTTCAAATTACGCTGCTGTGCCAGTTGGAGATATTTTTCATCGGCATTGGTGCCGGAGATCATGATGTGATAACCGTTTTTGCGGGCAGTGTACTCGATACTCGACAAAATTTCACTGTAAAAAGGGTTCTCAAACATCAGTGTACTACCCGGCTGCGCCTGCGGGATCACCACGCCGATCAAATTGCTTTTGCGGTTGACCAGGCTGCGGGCGGAATAATTCGGCACATATCCCAACTGGGATACGGCCTCATGGACGAGCTTTTGTGTATCTTCAGAAATATTCCCCTTGCCGTTCAGGACATAAGAAACCGTCGCAATCGACAGCCCTGTCAGGTTGGCAACTTCTTTGATCGTTATCCGCTTCATTCCGGTTCCTCAGCCATTATCAAATCATATCATCGCGAAGATGATCAGAGCACCAACAGTAAGATTTTCGGGGAAGTCATTGTTTTATATTTTGTCGTGCGATACACGACAAAATATAAAACAATGAACCTGTCATGTCGAGCGTAGCGAAGCGGAGTCGAGACATCCTCAATCTCCAGTAACAGGACAACGTTTTATGCAAATTTGTCGTAATCAGCCCGTCCTCCGCCTGAGAATATCCTCCTAATAGATTTTGAAGATTTCTCGACTTCGCTTCGCTACGCTCGCTCCGCTCGGAATGACATATTTTGTGATTCTATTTTGTTGTGCTTCGCACAACAAAATAGAATCACATCTTCTGCTTTTGATATTTTGACTCCTGCATCCTGAGTAAAATTATAGCATTTTCATACCTTCAAGATTTCTGACGGTCAATCTGGACAATAGATCCGAAGTCAGCTTCCCATCTGTCAGGCGAAGTGACCGGCCGTTTTTATCATCATAAACGTACGAAGCCTGCGAGCCGCCGGTCAGGAGGGTCAGTTCCGGATAGTCTCCCACTCGATTGCCGACGGGGCTCCCCAACGTCTGATCATCGGCCAGATTCAGAAGGACCGCACCGCCATGACGGAGAAAAACCGGGATCCGGTTCAATTCTGCCTCAACCGCTACCCTGATTTTCCCCGGATACGATTTTCCGCTCCAGAAATCGATCCAATCGCCTTCCGGCAGGTAAATCGTTCTCCCGTTCACACCTTCCGTAAGAATCGGTGCAACCAGCAGCTCACCCAGCAAGAATTGATCATCACAATGCATCACCTCCGGATCATCCGGATAGTCAAAAACCAGATGCCGCATCATCGGAAGATGGTCCCGCTGCGCGATCCGGGCCTGATTTATGATCTCCGGCAGCAAATTCATGCGCAAATTCGCAAAAAAGGTGGCCGTTTCACAGACGAACGGATCATTGGTCCGCCGGGCGATATTCCAGGGACTGCGGTCATTGTTTGCGTCGCCATCCGAACCCGCGCCGTACTGTCCTTCCACCATCTCGCTGTGCCATTGCATGATCGGTGAAAAAACCGCCAGTGCGGTGGCGCGTAAATAGAGTTCCGCCGTGGGAATCGGTCCGGCAAAGCCGCCGACGTCAAAACCCCAGAAGGGAACGCCTGAAAGCCCCAGCGACAGGCCCGCCGTCAGCACCGCCCGCATTTCGCTGAATGTGGACAGTTGGTCGCCGGCCCAATGCAGGGAAGCCGTTTGTGCACCGGTATAGCCAGCCCGGCTGAACAGAACCCGTTCTTTAGCCGCCAAAGCATGATAACTTTTTTCGTAGGCGACTGCATAGCGGTTCCGCATGGACTCGCCGCTGCTGCCATCCGCAAAGCGGATCGACAGGTCATGCACAAATTCGCCCCCGTCAGTTTTGAACCCGTCCACGCCCATCTCCACCAAATAGCGCCGCTTTTCATTCCACCAATTGACCAGGGCCGGGTTGGTGAAATCCGGCAGATAGGAGCCGATGAACCATTGGCGGGGAATCCGGTATGGTGTTCGTGCTTCGTCATCGTTGACCGCCACCAGCCCGTTTTTCAGTGCGAATGCGATATCCGCCGCATGCTGCGGGACGGAGCGTCCCGCTTCCAATTCCTTCAACGCCGGGATCTGCCACAGGACCAGTTTGATCCCTTTTTCATGGAGCCGGTCGATCATACCCTGCGGATCCGGCCACGCTGCC
>CALCQT010000215.1 GCA_937894825.1 uncultured Anaerolineaceae bacterium | reverse complement strand
CGCAAGTTGGAAGTTGCCTCCTTTTGGCACGCGAAGATCTTTCATCTCTTTTCCGGTAAATTTTACTTCTGTCTGCAGACTGATCTGCTCCAATGGCTTGAAAGTTGGGATCCCGATGTGCTGATTCTGGAAGCCAACCGGCGTTATCTTCTTGCTCCGCTGGCGGTCCGATGGATGCGGCGGCGTGGCCGGCCGGTCATCGGCTGGGGTTTGGGAACCGGCAGCGGGATCGGGATTTCATCTCAGCGGTTCCTGAAAAGTTTTGACGCAATGCTCACTTACAGCAACACCGGAGCAGCGGCATACCGAGCGGCAGGATTCCCCCCGGAAAAGATCTTTATCGCGAAAAACGCGGTCACACCACGGCCAACCGAACCGATGCCGGATCGTCCGGCGACAGGCTATGCCGGAGGAAAACCGGTTGTTTTGTACGTAGGCCGTTTGCAAGAGCGCAAACGGATTGATTTGTTGATTCGGGCCTGTGCGGAACTTTCAGATGCGGAGCGCCCGGTTTTGTGGGTCGTCGGAGACGGCCCGGTGCGTGAAAGTCTGCAACAGGTGGCGGCGGAAGCATATCCTGAGACTGTATTTTGGGGAGCGGTCTACGGGGACGCGCTGGCGGATGTGTTCCGGCAGGCGGATCTGTTCGTGCTGCCGGGAACCGGTGGACTGGCGTTGCAGCAAGCCATGGCCTACGGGCTGCCGGTGGTCGCGGCGGAAGCGGATGGCACACAGGCCGATCTGGTGCGGGAAGGAAACGGTGTGCTGATCCGGGCGGGCGATCTGCCGGATCTGGTGCGTACATTGCGCCGCTTGCTGGCGGACCCGGACCGGCTGCGCCGGATGGGGACGGAATCCTATCGCATTGTGAGCGAAGAAATCAATTTGGAGGCCATGGCGGACACCTTTTACGAGGCTGCTCGCAGTGTGCATTCTTCGCAAGGTATGATCTAGACTTTATAAGGGAGAATTTTTTCTCTTTGATCACGAATCAATCAAGATAAGGGTATCAAAAGTTAGATTTTGACAGGGTAACCATATTTGGGGAAGAAAACTATTTTATTACGAGTGCCTTTGTAGGGGCGATCATCCCCGCCAGGGTGCTTCGCGATGATCGCCCGTGTTCGCGTCGCGAAGCGCAACGCGAATATCCGCATCTTGTGTAAAATTGAAATCCATCATTCTGATCAATGCCGTACAAAATGTCTGCCATCGCGCATATTGCGCGATGGCAGCGGGCGGTCGATGGGGGGATTGTTTATGAAGAAGGTGGCCTTTTTGCCAACCTGGTCAATCGGAGGAAAGAAATTTAAATGAAAATACTGATTCTGGCGGATGGGCGCAGCCCGATCACGAAACACTGGCTGGACGGCCTGAAGCAGTTGGGGCATACGGTGATTTTCGTTTCCAGCTACCCTTGTGAGCGATTGGATAGCATGGATGAATTCCACGTGCTGCCGATTGCCTTTGCGGGACTCGCCGGCAGTCAAACCGCGAAAACGAATCCTGCTTCCGGGGTGCAGAGCGCCGCAAAACCCGGCAGCGACTGGATCAAACGTTTTCGTCCGCTTTTTTTGTGGCTGCGCTACTGGTTGGGACCCCTGCTGCTGCCTTATTATGGTTGGCGGCTGAACCGGATTGTGAAAGAAACCCGTCCGGATCTGGTGCATGCGCTCAGAATCCCTTTTGAGGGCATGACGGCGTCTTTTCTGCCGAAAAATGTGCCCTTTGCGGTCAGTATCTGGGGGAACGACCTGACATTTCATGCAGCCGGTTCCGGCTTGATGCGTCGGATGACTGTCCGGACGCTGAGTCGGGCGGATGGTCTGGCTGCGGATACGCAGCGGGATATTCGTCTGGGAAAACTGTGGGGATTTTCCGAGCAGGGTCGGACGTTGGTCGTACCCGGGAACGGCGGGATCGACATCACGGAGGTCCGAATTGCCTCAGAGACAGGCGCCGCTGCGTTGAATTGGTTGCCGTTGAACCGTCCGCTGGTGGTCAACCCGCGCGGATTCCGGCCCGGCAGCGTTCGAAACGACACATTTTTCCGCAGCATCCCATTGATCTTATCGCAGCAGCCGGAGACGTTTTTTGTCTGCTGTTCGATGGCGGAACAACCGGAGGCTTTGAACTGGATCAGCCGTCTGCAAATTGAGCCGCATGTGCTTTTGCTGCCGGTTCTGCCGCAGGAGACGCTGTGGTCAATTTTCCGCCGTGCCCGGGTGACGGTGACGGTCAGTGAGCATGATGGCACGCCGAACTCGCTGCTCGAAGCGATGACCTGCGGCTGTTTCCCGGTCGCGGGGGATATTGAGTCCATGCGCGAATGGATCACGCCGGGCATCAACGGGATGCTGGTCGATCCGGATAGTCCGGAAGAACTGGCGACTGCGGTGCTTGATGCGCTGCAGAATGAACCGCTGCGGATCGCCGCCGCGGCAATTAACCTGGAGAAAATCCGCGAAAAGGCGGAAATCTCATTGATCCAAACCGCGATCGAAGTTTTTTACAACCAACTGACGCCTTAATCCGGCCTTTGGTCAATTGATACCCATGCGCCGTCGTGAGCGGCGGATTCCTGCGCGGCACAGATCACCGCCATGTTGCCGGCGGCTTCAACCGCGTCATAACGTAACGGCGTTCCATGCTGAATGCTGCCTGCGAAATGTTCGATCATGCGGGTATATTCATTGGTGCTGTCCTCGAACGAGGAACGCACGCCATTGATTTCCTGGATAACCTGCCCATGTTCGACACCGAGCTGGAATCCGGTGCGGGCAGCGATCCACCCTTTGCTGCCGCTGATGACGTAACCCTGCGGCGCCTCTGCGGTGAAACCGCAGTTGATCAATCCCTGCCTGCCGCTTTCGAAGCGCAGGAACAGGTTCATGCGGTCATCAATTCCCGGGTGCCGGTAATGCGCGATGGCGGAAACGGCTGCCGGTTCCTCATTGAAAAAAGTCCGCACGCAGTTGATTCCATAGCAGCCGACGTCCATCAGCGCCCCTCCGGCCTGCTCCGGCAGAAAGCGAACATTGGCAGGATCATCCAGCACAAATGAAAAACTGGCCTGAATGGTTTCGATCTCACCCAGTGCCTGCGACTGGACCTGCCGAATGACGAATTCGGTCAGCGGATGGAAACGATACATGAACGCTTCCATCAGGAGGACGCCGGCGGTTTTTGCCGCGGCTGCCAGTTCAAGACAATCCTGTGGTGTCGGAGCCAACGGTTTCTCACACAGGACATGCTTTCCGGCTGCGATGGCTTTCAGGCTCCATTCCTTGTGCATTCCGTTGGGCAGCGGAATATAGACCGCGTCGACGTCTGATCGTGCCAGCAACGCTTCATAGCTGCCAAAGGCCTGCCGAATGCCATTCTCCGCGGCATATTGATCGGCCTTGGCCTGATTCCGGCTGGCGACGCCCACCAGTTCAGCGTTCGCGGCTTGTGCGATGGCCGGGATAAAACGTTTGCGGGCGATTCCTGCACAACTGATGATTCCAAAGCGTATCTTTTCCATAGGTATTCCTTTCTGGTCATTTTTGACATTCCAATCATGGTTGATTGAACCGTTATTCATCTTCTCGTACGGCGCTGTAGGCCGTCAGCAAATCCAGGAGACTTTCCGCTTCCGGGCTGAGCGTGTCCTGGGTGATTGAGGACCGGAAGGCGGCGATGGCTTTATCATAATAGGCTTCGTTTCCCGCCTCGGCAGTGATCAGTCTGATCCATGTTTCAGCCGCATCCAGATCATCTGTCAGCAGAGCGCTGAAGACAAAGGTTTTCAATTCCACGGGAGTGGATGGCTGATAGCCAAGCGCAAAGGCCTGCTTGCCGAGCGCAAGCGCTGCTTCCCAATCACCCTGTTGCGCGGCCAATTCGCCTTTTTCAAAATAATAGCACCAGGTGTGCTCCGGTTCGGCTCCCATGAAAGGCTGGAAACGGATCTCCCGGCTTGGAGTGGCGATGATGCGAGATGGATCGGAAAGTCGCAGGCTTTTTTTCATGCCGGTGCTCAGGAATGGCAGGTTACGGTCCGCTTCGGTTAACACTTTCAGGCAGGTGCTGGGCGTGGCATAAATAACCAGCGCGTCGCCGGTGTCCCCGCTGAAGGCATTATGGGTTACCGCGCCGGGCGCGAATTCGTT
>CALCQT010000214.1 GCA_937894825.1 uncultured Anaerolineaceae bacterium | reverse complement strand
TGTTGACGGATCAGGACGGCTTGTATGAGGCCAATCCGGAGTCGGATCCGGCGGCAAAACTGATCCATACGATTGATTCACCGGAGATTCCCCCCTTCGTGTGGGAAGCGGCCGGCGGCAGTTCCAGTGGTCTCGGGACCGGTGGGATGCTGACGAAGGTACGGGCGGCCGATATTGCACGGCGCATGGGCACCGAAGTCATGATTACGAATGGGAGCATTCCCGATATTCTGATCCGCATTGCGGCTGGAGAACGTTTCGGTACGGTTTTCCGTCCGACCAACACCATTCCGGAGAGCCGGAAACGTTACCTGCTTTCCGGGTTTCGCTCGAATGACGCCGCCATCCTGGTGGATGCCGGCGCGGAAAAGGCGGTATGCTCAGGGAAAAGCCTCCTGCCGGCAGGGATCCGGCAGGTTAGCGGAGCGTTTGATCGCGGCGACACGGTGCGCATGTTAGGCCGGAGCGGAATCGAATTTGCGATTGGGATGGTGAATTATTCTTCGTCGGATCTGCAAAAGATCGTTGGACTGAAAGCGAACGAAATCGAAACGGTTCTGGGGTACACTTATGCGGATGAAGTGATTCATCACGATTTTATGATTGTGGGGTAGGTGTTTGATGATAGCTCTTTCTCAAATGGGTTTGAATGCGCGGGAAGCGGCATACCGGCTTGGAACGGTATCCACGGACCAGAAAAATGCTTTCCTGTTCCGGTTGGCTGAATTACTGGAAGAACAGATCCCCGCAATTCTGAAAGCAAACGCGGCGGATATTGAAGATGCCCAGGGCGTACTTTCACCGGCGATGATTGACCGCTTGACACTGACGGACGGGCGCATCCGCGCGATTGCACAGGACGTGCGGAATGTAGCCGGCTTGCCGGATCCGGTTGGCGAAGTTTTTGACGAATTTGAGAATCCGGCCGGGCTGCATGTGTATAAAAAACGGGTCCCGATCGGCGTGGCGGCGGTGATTTATGAGTCACGCCCCAATGTTACGATTGATTCGGCCTGCCTGATGATCAAATCCGGCAATGCTGCCATTTTGCGCGGCGGGAAAGAAGCCATTCGCACCAACCTGGCACTGCTGGCGCCGGTTACCGCGGCGCTGCGAGCGGCTGACCTGCCACAGGAAGCGATCCAATTTGTGGATTCGCCGGACCGGGTGCTGATGAGTAAGCTTTTACAGATGGACGATTGGATTGATCTGTTGATTCCGCGCGGTGGCGCCGGGTTGCACGAATTTTGCCGGAAGAACAGCCGCATACCGGTTATTACCGGTGGGATCGGAATCTGCCATCTGTTTGTTGACCAGTCCGCGGATTTGGAAAAGTCGCTGCCGGTTATTCGCAACGCAAAGGTTCAGCGCCCGACGGTATGCAATGCGATGGAAACGCTGCTGGTTCACCGAGCGGTTGCGACAGAATTTTTGCCAAAGGTATGCGCGGCGCTTTCACCGGAGGGTGTGGCTTTTAAGGCTGACGAACGGGCTTTTGCGATTCTTTCGGCAGCGGATCTGCCCGGTGTGCGGGTAGAAGAAGCCATTGAAGGCGATTTTGACACCGAATGGCTGGCGTTGATCCTGGGGCTCCGGGTGGTGGATGATCTTTCGCAAGCCATTGCGCATATCCGAGCGCATGGTACGCTGCATTCGGATGGGATCCTGACCGAAGATCAGGAAAATGCCAAACGGTTTGTGTCTGCGGTGAATTCGGCCTGTGTTTACGTGAACGCCAGTACCCGCTTTACGGACGGCGCGCAGCTCGGCCTGGGCGCTGAGATTGCTGTTTCGACCCAACCGCTGCATGCGCGCGGCCCGATGGCGCTGCGGGAACTGACCACCTATCAATGGGTGATCCAGGGCGATTATCATTCGCGGGTGTGATTTCCCTGTAAGGGGTTGTAAGATTATGAAGATAAAACCGAAAGGCGTTTTTAACTTTATTGAAAACGCCTTTCGGTTTTATAGAATCAGCATTGCATCGCCGAAAGAGAAGAAGCGGTATTCCATCGCAATGGCTTGCTGGTAGAGCGCGAGGACTGTCTCGCGGCCGGCAAAAGCGCTGACCATCATGATCAGGGTGGATTCTGGCAGGTGAAAATTTGTGATCAGGGCATC
>CALCQT010000213.1 GCA_937894825.1 uncultured Anaerolineaceae bacterium | reverse complement strand
CCGGGGTTGGGCGCGATCAAAAAGATGACGTCATCAAAACCGTTCTCGTCAAAAGCCAGCAACGCACCGCTCTCAGCGCGCAAACCGGATGGATCGGGGTGGGATTCGATCGAAACCTCAAAACGGGCGCTGGCCATGCGCAAATCGTCCAGCTCCTTTTCAACACTGCGGCTGACCTGCGCCGCGGCGGCAGCGCGGCGCTGTGATAAATCACGGGCAACCGCGGAGAGCCGCTCTTTCAGACGTCGCTCTTCATCCTCCAGCGTCAGGATCTCCGCTTCGGAATTTTCAAGCCGGGAAAGTTTCTCCCGCGCATTTTCGGCAAATTCCAGCACCGCGGAAACACTCCCGCCATACTTCCTTTTCAGACTGTTCAGCAGCATGACGCGCTCTTCAATTTGTTCCAGCCGGCGGGGATTGAACTCCAGCAGACTCTGATAACGGTCCAGGGTCTCCGCGACATCGTTCAGCTGCTCCAGCGCGGAAATGACCTGTTCGGTCACCGGCTGCAGCGTGACGTCCAGTTTCACCAGGTTTTCCGCCGCTTTGGACACCATCCCCAGCATATCCAACACGCCGGGGATCTCCGCCGAATTTCCTTCCAGCCGCTCCATACACTGCCGGATATACTTGTTGAGATTTTCAACATTCCCAAGCCGGTCGCGTTCCTGACGCAGCGTTTCGTCTTCGCCGTCCGTCAGTCTGGCGGAATCGATCTCACTGATCTGGAAGGTCAGCATGTCCTTCTGACGGAGTTTTTCCTCTTCGTCCACATGCAGCGATTTCAGCTGGCGGATTACGGCCTGCAGGTTTTTTAGTGCCTCGCGGTAATTTTTCAGCAGCTCCTGATTTCCGGCGAAGCGATCCAGCAAATGAATATGACTTTTGGGATTCAGCAGCGACAAATGTTCCGATTGGCCATGGATGTCAACCAGCCAAGCCCCCACTTCTTGCAGAAGCGCCGCGCTGACATTATGTCCGTTCATGCGGCAGGAACTGCGTCCGGTGCTGCGAATTTCGCGCGTCAGCACCAGCACATCCTGTGGCTCATCATCCAACAGATCCTCCCGTTCGAGAATTGCCTGGATCACCGTGCGATGCTCGCTACGCTCGCTGCGTTCGCCGAAGTCAAACACGGCTTCGACACTGGCGCGCGCGGCGCCTTCCCGCACAAAGGAAGCATCCGTTTTGCCGCCAATGACCGCCGAGACGGCGTCCAGAATGATCGACTTCCCCGCGCCGGTTTCGCCCGAAAAGACATTGAAACCGGCCGAAAAGGTCAGATCCAGATGGTCGATGATTGCAAAATCACGGATGGCAAGCTCTTTCAGCATATCAATTCCTTCGAATCGAGAAGCCTTTCATGTTGGAAAGGATCGTGGCACAAAGCAGTCCGACATAAGCGATCCGCCAGATCGACCAGCAATCCGGTCAAAAAGCTGTATTCCCCCACCAGCAACAATGACAGCGAGAGCAGAATTTCCGGCAAAAGCAGCAGCGCCGCGCCGATGCCGGCGAAGAGCACTGTGATGGTCGTCAGTTTGGAGGAGCGGCGTTTCTGTGTCGCTTTGCGGACCAGGCTGACAATCGCGGTCCCGACCAGCGGCGCGAGCAACAGCGAAAAGAAACCGGGCAGGAGTCCGACTGCCGTCATGACCCAGGAACCCGCGAACGCCAGCACTGCGGCGATGGCCCCACCGATAAAATAATCCCGCGGCTGACTGGTGTCAAAGCGGCGCTGCTGTTCGCGGATGCAGTCCCGGCAGCGGTAGCCGGTTGGCGTCTGCACAGCACATTGCGCACAAATCGGCCGTTCACAACGATTGCAGCGCAGCAGCGTTTCCCTTTCCGGATGTTTATAACAGGTTAATTTTGTTCCGCTTTCACTCATCTTTACTCCTTATCGCGCTCGGGTTCCGCTGCATATATTGAATAAAGTTTTTATAAAAGAAGCCGTTTCCCTGAAAACGCACAAAGCGGGCCGAAAATCGAGAGGACGAGACAAATATCCGGTCGCCATCCTGTAAAACAACGCCCTTTCCGCCGTCCGGCGAAAAAATCGGGTTGTGTCCGGCAGTGACGGAAATCTGGACCACTTCGTTTTCCTGCAGCACAATCCCGCGATCCGGGCTGAGGTGCGGCGCCACCGGAATCACCAGCATGTTGCGCAGCTCCGGGGGCAGGATGGGCCCACCCGCAGCCAGGGC
>CALCQT010000212.1 GCA_937894825.1 uncultured Anaerolineaceae bacterium | reverse complement strand
GGATGGATACGATACGGAACTGGGACAGGGCGGTGTGAACGTCTCCGGCGGTCAGAAACAACGGCTCTGTATTGCCAGGGCGCTCTTGAAGAAGCCCGCGATTATGATTCTGGACGACAGCACCAGTGCGGTGGACACAGCCACCGATCAGCGGATCCGGGCGGCTTTCCGCGAAAAGCATCATACTATGACGACGATTGTCATTGCTCAACGGATTTTGAGCGTGATGGAAGCGGATAAGATCGTGGTGATGAACGATGGAAAAATTGAAGCAATCGGGAACCATGCCGAATTGCTGGAATCCAGCGATATTTACCGGGAAGTATATGAATCCCAGCAGAAAGGGGTGGCCTGATGACCAACACAACGAAAAGAATTTCCACCGGGCAACGAGGGCCTCAGGGAGGGCATCCGGGCGCCGGAAACCAGCGCGTAAAAGAAAATCCCAAGAATGTCAGAAAAACGATCCAACGAATTCTGAGTTACATCTCGGATTATCGCTGGCAGTTCGTGATTGTGATCATTTGTCTGATTCTCAGTTCGCTTTCTTCGGTGGTTGGGATTTATTTCCTGAAGCCGCTGGTGAATGATTACATTGTGCCGTTTATCGGACATGAAAATCCGGATTTATCCGGGTTCATTTCCATGCTTGCTGTGATGGCCGGAATCTATTTATCCGGCGTTGTGGCGAGCTATATTTCTGCTCGTTTAATGCTGAATATCAGCACGGGCACGCTGCGCCGGATCCGCGTGGAGATGTTTACGCACATGCAAACGCTGCCGATCAAATATTTTGATACGCATTCGCATGGCGAAATCATGAGCCGCTATACCAACGACGTCGACACCCTGCGGGAAATGATTTCGATGAGCTTGCCGCAATTTATCACATCGATGATGACCGTCGTCGGTGTGTTCGTGATGATGACCGTGCTCAGTTGGCGGCTGCTTCTGATCGTGGTGCTGCAAATTTTGGTTATGCTTGTGCTGATCCGGCAGATCGGCGGCAGAGGCGCCGGCTTTTTCATCAAACAGCAGCGGAACCTGGGCGCGGTGAACGGCTATATTGAGGAGATGATTGAAGGTCAAAAGGTGATCAAGGTATTCAGTCATGAACCGAAAGTCAAATCAGCCTTTGCCGAACTGAACTACGAACTGTTTTCTGCCGCCAGCAATGCCAGTACATTTGCGAACGTAATGATGCCGATCATGGGGAACCTGTCATATATGTTTTATGCCCTGACTGCTGCCGTAGGTGGGATTCTGGCGATCAACGGCCTGATCGACATCGGATCCATCGGTTCTTTTCTGCAGTATACCCGTAACCTGACCATGCCGATCGTTCAACTCTCACAGCAGTTTAATACGATTCTTAGCGCGTTGGCCGGGGCGGAACGGATTTTCAATTTGATTGATGAACCGTCTGAGATTGACGAAGGAACGGTCACATTGGTGAACGCTACGATTTCAACGGATGGCGAAATTGCCGAGTCGGTCGAGCGAACAGGGTTGTGGGCCTGGAAAGATCCGCAGAAGTCCGGTGCGGAAGCGTATCATCAATTGAAAGGCGATGTTCGTTTTGAGCATGTAAATTTTGGTTACGACCCCGAAAAGCTGGTGTTGAATAACGTCAGTCTTTATGCTAAGCCGGGACAAAAAATTGCCTTTGTAGGGTCCACCGGGGCGGGGAAGACGACGATTACCAATCTGATCAATCGCTTTTATGACATTCAGAGTGGCCGAATCACGTTTGACGGGATTAATATCCGGGATATCCGGAAGGATGATCTGCGGCGCTCGATTTCGATGGTGCTGCAGGATACGCACCTCTTTACCGGGACGGTCTCTGAGAATATCCGTTATGGAAAACTGGATGCCGACCAGGAAGCGATTCTGCGGGCGGCAAAACTGGCGAATGCGGATTTCTTCATCCGCCATCTGCCCCAGGGGTATGATACGGTTCTGACGGCGGATGGGGCCAACCTGAGCCAGGGTCAGCGCCAGTTGCTGGCGATTGCCCGCGCTGCCGTGAAGGATCCGCCGGTGCTGATTTTGGATGAGGCCACCAGTTCGATCGACACCCGTACCGAAGCGTTGATTGAGAAAGGGATGAATAAACTGATGGAGGGGCGGACGGTATTCGTCATTGCGCATCGTCTGTCAACCGTGCGGAACGCGAAGGCGATTATCGTTCTGGAGAACGGCGAGATCATCGAGCGCGGCGATCATAACTATTTGCTGCAGGAACAAGGCCGTTATTATCAGTTGTATACCGGGTTGTTTGAGCTGGTTTGAACGGGACCATTGTTTTCAAATAAAAAAGAGCCCCGTGGGGCTCTTTTTTATTTGAATTATAGAAATCTCATGGAAGAATCCCGGAGAGCAATTTATAATAAACGCGGAGGAACAAGAAAATGCGAAATTATCGCGCGTTGTTTTTCATCGTACTATCCATCCTGTTGCTGGCTGGCTGCGACGGCAGCGGCAAGGATCAGGCGGCCGCCAAACCGGTTGAATCGTTTTATAAGGCAATTGTGTCCCAAGAACGGGATAGCATCGCCACGATTGCCTGTGCGGAATGGGAGCGGGAAGCGCTGCGTGAAGTGGACGCTTTCATGGGCGTCAAAGCGGAGCTGGTGGACGTCACCTGCACTGTGAAAGAAGTCTCCGGCGACAGCGGATCGGTGACCTGTGCGGGAAAAATCTCCGCTTCTTATGGCAATGAAACGACCGATTTCCCGCTGGAAGGCCGGACCCATACGGTGGTCAACGAGCAGGGCGAATGGCGCATCTGCGGATATTCCAAACAATAAAGCGATGAAACGTTGGATTGACCGGGAATGGCTGATGGCGTTTTTACTGGCGCTGCTGATTATCGGACTGTTTATCTTTACCGTGGATGACGCGCCGCAATGGATCTATCAGGGATTTTAGATGCAGCTGATTGATCTATTCGCGCTGGCGGGATCTTTTATCCTGCTGGCCTTAATCCGGCGGGACGCGCTGCGGAAACGGCTGCTGCTCATCCTTTCGGTTCTGTTTTTGTTCCGGCTCCAGCCGGTGGTGCCGATCCGGAATTTTGACTTTTGGTTCCCGCTTCTGACGATTGGAATCACATTTATTGCCTGGCGGATCAGCGGCGGTCGTGTAGAAAAGACATCTCTGCTTGATTTTGCGATCATCCTCGGAACGATTCTTTTTGTTGCGGCGACCCGTTTTCTGGACCTGGACGGCCTGCTTACACGCGCCCGTCCGCCGCAGTTCACAGTG
>CALCQT010000211.1 GCA_937894825.1 uncultured Anaerolineaceae bacterium | reverse complement strand
GGCCTTTTCACCCAGAAAAGCTGTCCAACCGCTCAGGGTAAACGGCAGCGGGCCGTTCGCTGCGATCCATTCGCCGTTATATTTGCGAGCCAGATGTACATGCGTCCCCGTCGCCTGGCCACCTTCGCAGGATGGGTGGCCAATCCGATCTCCGGCGGCAAGCACCGTGCCGACCGGAACCCGATCCCGGGTCGCGACATGTAAATAGATCATCACCCAACCGGTTTCCTCGAACCCATCCCCGTCCATATCCACAACAACCAGACCATCGCCGATACGCACGACCACACCGGCCGCAGACGCTCTGACCCAGAGGTTTGAAATGACACACCCCTGTTCCGCGGAAGGCGGAGCAAAGTCCAGTGCCCCGAAAGGAGAGCCTGTATTCCACGACAAATGCGGCCCGCCGGTCAAAGCCCATTTTTCAGAAGGTGAAAATGGCAGAATCAGCTCAATCTGCTGCAGTCGCCCATTTAACCCGTATGGATCCGGTGAATAATTTTCCCAAACGTTCCCGAAAAGCGCCGTAAAAACCGCATAAAATCCGTTTTCGCCGTAAATTGCGGGATCAATCTCATTCCAGGCGTAGATCTGCGAAAACAAATATTGAATCGCGACAGATCCGGCGTTCAGAGAAGGTTCGAAATAGATCGGTCCATCCGGTTTGGGATATTTATAAAAGGGAATTTCATCAATGGCCCCCTCCCGCCAGCCGTAATAGCCTTTCGATAGGATTCCGGCAGCCCAGGACATCTGTTTATATAAACCCTTTCTGCTGATGTCCACCCATCCCATCGGATAATCCACCTCCGCAGCCGTTACCGGATAAGAATAGACCCAATGGCTCTTATATTCAAGCAGCGCCAGCAAAACAATCGGGTTGATCGAGTAATCATGCGCGATCCAACTGATGATCTCACTCCCGCTGGCCTTTCCCCGAGCTGTCGTCTCCACATATTGCGCAAGGTATCCATTGGCATTGATGATTTCCTGCGCGATATTATAGTCGGTGGCTGTTCGGGAATAAACAATGTACTCATCCGGAATGATCTTGACCCCGGAAAGGGTCTCACGCGTTTTTGGAGGGATAAAAAGAGAAATATTCGGCTCCAGAAATCCATCCGGACGAACCGGACCGATGGCCGAGATTCTGCCGACCACCGTTCCGAAACGGTTGGCAATCGCCTCAAGCGTATCGCCATTCTGCGTCAGATAAAGAATGCGTTCTTTTTCAACCAGCGCCAGATCCGGAAATTCCTGTGTCACAACCGGAACCGGCTGCGCCGGCTCCTCCGGGATGGGGGTCGCCGTCACATCGGTCCCAATCCAATCGACCGGAAAGGTATTCCGGATCAAATCCGCCATCGCTTTTTCAGGATCGGGCGTCGTCGTGGGGATGGGCTGCAGTTCATAAGGCTCGCGCGTCGGCAGTGGCATTACCGTTGGAGACGGTTCCATCGGAATAATCGCAACCGGCGCGCTCTGGGTCGGGCTGGGAAAACCCGATATCACACCCTGATCCGGATAGATGGTTTCAAGCGCGATTTTGGTGATCTCAAACCGGATGGCGACTTCGGTCAGCCGTGCCGGATCCGAAACGGATTTTGTACAGCCGGATATCAGGAGGAGAAACAGAAAAAAGATGCCCAGGGAAACACAGGCATCAATGCGAGATCTCGCTTTCTTCGGTTTTGAAGTACCAGGCTTCAACAAGTTGATCATTTTTTTCCAGATACCCGTCATAGTGCGTCCCGGTCGAATATACCTCCCAGCCGCTCAAAACCATTGGAAAGGTCTGGTCGATTGGAATCCATTCCCCATTATACCTTCTTGCGAGGTGCACGTGAGAGCCGTTTGCAATTCCGCCTTCACAGGACGGATGCCCCAGGCGATCGCCGGTTTCAACAGGCACATCGGACGCAATCCGATCCCGGGTTTCCAAATGCAGATAAAGCAGAACCCAGCCGGTGCGCAAATCCTGATCGCCATCCAGGTCCTGGATGACCAACCCTGAATCGGAATAAACGATCACTGCACGCGACGGCATCCGGCGGAGCAAAATCCACTGCTGCCCAGGGCGTCCCGGACGACCAACCGACATGCGGACCGCCAGTGAATGACCAAACTTCCCCAGCGGCAAATGGCAGTTCCAGCGTCGGCAGCTGATCCGGCAAGTCAGGGGAGACGAACACACGCTCCATCTCGCCAAACAGTTGTTCATAGAGAAACAGGAAGCCGCTTGGGGAGACCGCGTAAACCCAATCATCCTTCCCATATATCTGGCTGAACAGATACTGCAGCGCAGCCGTACCGGGATTGATATCCGGCGAAACAGCCACAACCGTATCATCCGCCAGAATCCATTGGCTGATGCGGTTCATTTTCCAGTTATAGTAGCCATAATTCAGCGCATCCGCCGTCCAGGCCAATTGCCTGGCCAACGGTTCATAATAGGTGCCTTTATGAACGATAGCGCTGTTTTTCTGATTGCCGTTTGGTTTCGAACCGCGCACACTTTGGGTCTGGAATTCCATCAGTGCAATCAGGACGCGCGGATCAATCGAATTCTGGATCGCGGTCTGCAGCAGGATTTCAGGACCGCTGCGCGGAATGAATGGATCTGCATCCTGCGCTTTGCCGTCCGGAACCGGCGTCGGCGTCGGTTCAAGATAATTTGCCAGATACCCGCCGGCATAATCCGTCAAAAAGTCAGTGATTTCAAAACCCACACTGTCCGGGCCGTAGAGCAGTCGTCCGTCAGGCAGCAACCGCTGACCGGCATCCTGAAAATCAGGAATTTGCGCAGGAATAATCAACTTTTGCCCGACAGAAATCAGGTCCGCGTCTTTAATTTCATTTTCACTGATCAGGGTTTTCTTTGGGACCTGATAGGCCGAGGAAATCATCGTAATTGTTTCGCCTTCCGCCACAATGTGTTCGGTCGGCATGACGCGTAATGTCGGGATGGACTCCAGACGAAATGACGGATGGGTCGGTTTAGAGCCTGGTGCAACAGGAGTTGGCTCCGGTGTGGATGAGGGGAGCGGCTCCGGGGTTGCGGTGGGAGGATTCTCGGTCTGCGCGGCAGATGTCAGGGTTGCGATCGGATCCAGCAGATTGAGTGGCTCCACCTGGCTGATCCGTTTTTCAGGAAAGCATCCCCCTGTAAAAAAAGCGAAAATAAGAATCGGCAGCAGAAAGAAAGTCCGTTTTGTTTGCTTTTGATTCATTCAACACTACCATTCGTTTCGTGATTTCGCTTCGCAGAGACAGCGCAGTGCGCTGTCCGGTCTGCAGCGGGCAGACAGCGGAACCGGTAATTCAACTTTTGATACCCGATTCATCCAGAAAATCCAGCCCGGCGTTGAAAGAAAAAGAGCATGTATAAAAACCGCTAAACGGTAAACGCCATCGGCTTGCCGCCAAGCAGATGATAGTGCAAATGGAACACCGTCTGGCCGGCATCCGGGCCCGCGTTCACGATCACGCGATATCCGGATTCACCGATTCCCTGTTCCCTGGCAATCCGCGCCGCGGTCAGTAAAACCTGTCCCATCCATTCGGCGTCTTCCTCCCCGCAGTCATTCAAATCGCTGTAATGTCCATTGGGAATGATCAGGACGTGGACCGGCGCTTTGGGAGACAAATCCTTAAAAGCCGTGACCTTTTCATCCTGATAAACAATTTCGGAGGGAATTTCCCCTTGCGCGATTTTACAAAAGATACAATCTGAATCGAAATTTCTCATCATAACCCCGGTATTTCTCCTGTCACAGAACTACAGACAATATCATAATATTCCAGCTCAATCTCCCGATTGGCAAGAATGGATTCTTTTGCCGCCTTGCCAATCTGGCGGACCGTATCGATATGTTCAGTGGCGTCCGGACTCCAGTAACGCGGGATCACAAAGAGCGGATCATGCATCCCGTCCGGAAGATAGGATGGCCGTCCCGGATCCGCCTCGTCATCCAGCGGCACCCAGTTGTACATGACCGGTCCGCGCGGATTGACCGTAAATCCGACTTCATAACCCAGCTCTTTGGCCACCGCAATCGGACGGTATCCGAAAGATCCGCCCGGCCAGATGATCGCTTTGGGGGTTTTCCCAAAATATTGCTGGATCCGGTCAATCGAACCCTGAAGTTCACTGTAAAGGTATTCTTCCGGCGAAGCGTCCGACATATTTTCGTTATGCACCACGCCGTGAGCCTGATGATCGACATAGCCCGCCGCCTCAATACGCGCGTTCTGATCCCATAGATCCTGCGTCGTACCATCCGCGCTGATCCAGGCGTTCACGACTTTCCAGCCATAGTCCTGATAAGCCGGCAGGAAATAGTTGGCAAAATATTCTTCAAAATGGCGGTCATCGGAAATCAGAAGAACCGAGCGTGGGGGAATAAGTTCATTGGTTTTCATAAAATTAATGAACTGCGTCATGTCAATCGCTTCAAAGCCCTGATTGTACAGATCCGAGATGATTTGCTTTTGTTTCTCGGAAGAAATCTGATTATCCAGTGTAACCGCACTGTCGTCGCCGTTGACAATCGAGTGGTACATGATCACCATCACCACCGTCCCGGGTTCCGCTTTTCCGGCTGACCAGCGGTTTTTCAAAAATTCACAGGTATCGGAAATATAAGTATGCGGGATGTCCCGTTTATTGAGTAAGTCGGATTGAAAATTCGCCGGAAGCTGGGGTGGGGTACGATTGGGATCCTTCGTAGCGGTCGGAATCGGGGTCTCTGTTTCTTCCGCCGCAACCGGCGCAGGGGTTTCCGAAGCGATAATTTCCGGCTGCAGTTCGGCTTGTGCGGAAGCCAGCATCCCTTCAAAAATTTGCGTCGCATCCATCTGGATCGCCGGGGTCCCGGTCAGAATTATTTCACCATTTTTCGGGAAATTACAGCCGGAACCAAGCGCGAGAATGAGCCCTCCGGTAATCAGACAGATTAAATTGTGAAAAGTTTTTTTACGCATCCCCGGCTTCTCCCCATTGTTTCTTCGCTAATTATAACTGAACAGTCCCGTGGGGTCGCCGGTTTTTCACCAGCCGCAAACCGAATGTTTGAAAAACTAACCGGGATTGATACGGGTATCAAAATTTGATCATTTACAGCAGAAAAAGTGGTTCGGCGTTATTGAAAATGAAACGCTTCCGGTTCTCAAGCGGTTCCCCGGCAACCAAACTGGCAAAAACGCTCAGAAACGCACCATGAGATACGATGAGCACAGTCTGTTCCGGATGTTTTTCCAGAATCTCAGCATAAACCTCGCGCGCCCTTGCCTCAACATCCTGCAATGACTCTCCGCCCGGGAAACGGAATGTTAATGGATTCTGCTGCATCTCAGCGGCAATCGCCGGATCCATCGCATCGCGCGCATACACCGCACCTTCGAAACTGCCAAAGTGCCGCTCCCGCAGCCGTTTATCCAAAACGACCGGAACCTCCGCATGCTTGGAAATTGCTTTTTCGGCCGTCAGAACAGCCCGAATCAAATCACTGCAATAGACAATGTCAAATGGTACGTCTTTTAATTCATCTGCGACCGCTTCGGCCTGGCGAATCCCCGTTTCATTCAACGGAATATCTGATTGTCCCTGATAAAGGCCGTTCAGATTCCAATCGGTTTGACCATGCCTGAGCAAAATAAATTTAGTCATGAAATTAATGTCTCCCTGTTATTTTCAAATTTTGATGAGAAGGCGTACCGATCATTCGGAATAAATACCTGAGTCGAGGTGGTCTCCCTCCCATCATGGACGGGCGGCAAAAGAAGCTTCTATAAACGTTGCCTGTTCGGCAACAAAGAAACGATCGTTTCTCAATATGGGTGGATCCATGAAAGCACCGCAGAACTGGACAAAGCCCATTTTCCCCTCCACAATTTCTAGCGGAGCGAAAACCAGCGCATCCTGCCAGTTTTCCAGGTCAATGCCGCGAATAACCGCGGTTGGCGCCTCAATATGGTCGGTAAAATCGAACATCTCCACCGACGCCGTATCGTGAAAATGCTGCCGGACAAACGGCAGGCGCAGATAAGGCATGTGCGGAACGGTCAGTTTTTCATTTTCCTGCATATAAAAGTAACTGCCCTCGTCGATTTTCGTAAAAAGCAGTGTTTCATTCTCCGGGCATGGATTCACAAACGGGGATGCGAATGCAGGCGGTTTCAGCGGAAAAGATTTCAGCAAAGAGGGAGAACTCAAAGCGATTCAGCAGGTACTGGGGAGCCAATCCAATCAGGATGCCCGGCAGCCAGATCGTCGCCGCGTGGAACCGCAAGCGATACGATGTAATCATCAGTCCGAGCGTCTGCGACAGAATCATCCCAAGCGCACAGGCCAGCAAAAAAGCTTGCTCTTTCTGTTTAAAACGTCGAATACAGATCAGGAGCCCAATGCACCAGAGCAATTGGAGTCCATAGCGGACGACAGCGATTTCCGCTTTATCGCCGCCATTAAAATAAGAGAATGCACCCATATCATCGTCATGAATCAATGTACCAACAATCCGTGTCGCGGCAGCGCGTAAATTATCAGGATTCTCTTCGACCGCCCGGCGGCACATCTGAAACAAATCGGCATACGCCTGATCCGAATCATTCAGCGCCTGAATCTCAGGCAAGTACAGTGTGTGATCCCAGGAATAACCGCCCAGGCACAGTCCGTAAATGATCTCGGCAAATTGCCGGTTCGGCACTTTGGTAGAACCGTAAACATGCCAGGTGTTCCAGGAATTGAGCGCAAATCCAAGCAACATCAGTGCCAAGGCACCGCCTGCCCACAACATGCGGCGGCGATTCTCTTTCAGGAAAATAAAGAAATACCACAGTCCCGCGGTCATCAAAATAAACATCGGGCCCGGGCGTGCGTTCAGCGCCAGTGACAGCAGCGCAAAACCGGCCAGAATCCGTGTATTCCTGCGATCAAAAATCCCGGAGAGCAGAAAATAACAAGCCAGCATCCCGACCAGGAAGCCATAGACTTCTGTCATATATTCGCCCTGGTGTTCGCGAAAATAGAAAAACGCATTCGCGTAAAAGAAAGCGCCGGCAACCGGGCCGATCTTTTTCCCGATCAGGTTGGTACAGAGCAGAACAGAAAGCGCAATCAGGATGACCATTATCGCAAATAACAGATGAAAATTATTATCGGTCAAGCGAAGAATTGAGGCATAGAAAACGGTTGAAATCGTCCGCAAAGCAGTCGTTTGTCCCATCTGCTGCCCATACAAAAATCGCAATGTGTTCAATTGCAGCGTGAACCCGTCAGACCAGGGGATCGTGCCGCCCAAAGCGTATTGCCAGGAAATACCGGAATTCCACACCCCGCTCAATGGCATCAAAAATATTGCGAAAAGCAGCCCGAATACAACCGATTTCAGCCAGCTTCGCCGAATCGCACAAGCCGTATAAACAAGGAGCAAAATAACAGGGAATACATACAGCGTATTCCGGAAAGTCAGACCAATCTGCCGGGGAAGCGGCAAAACCAACAGACGCACCACTGAAAAAACGACCAACACAAGAAAAATGAAGCTCGAAATAAAATTGGGTTTATTATTTTTCATACGCGTTTTTCAGTCCCATTCAGGTCGGGCAATTTTAGAAACCACATTCTGACATTACTATCGATGAACTCAGTCGATCAACAACCGGCATTTCACCTGACAAATATCACCCAATCTATTGTACACGGAAAACCCGTTCGGTATTTTTTCAGGGACATGCCAGCCGCAGGCGACAAAAATCATGCCTACACGAAAAACTTACGGTCCCGCTGTTTTGAACACATCGCAATGCAGGACCGCAAGTTTTTCTTTCACATCAAATTCGGACAAAACAGCGAAACACAGAATTCCACCGAATAGAATATCCGAACGTCCCTACCGGTTTCTGAACCGATTCAGGAAAGCTTTCGTCCGCTCACTTTTCGGATTGACGAACATTTCCTCCGGCGTCGCATCTTCCACAATCACGCCCTCGTCCATAAAAACAATCCGGTTCGACACTTCCCGCGCAAAATCCATCTCATGTGTGACGACGAGCATGGTCAGTCCGGATTTCGCCAATGTCCCCATTACATTGAGAACCTCGCCCACCATCTCAGGATCCAGCGCACTGGTCGGCTCGTCAAACAGCAGCACTTCCGGATCCATCGCCAGCGCTCTGGCAATGGCTACACGCTGTTTCTGCCCGCCGGATATCTGAGCGGGTTTCGCTTCGATATATTGAGACATCCCGACTTTTTCCAGGATTTCCAGTGCCCGCTTGGCCGCGGTGCCATGGTCCCGATTCAACACCTTGACCTGCCCCACCACACAATTCTGAAGAACAGACAGATTATTGAAGAGATTGAAATTCTGGAAAACCATCCCCACTTTTGCACGGTACGCGGACAATGAAAACCCCGGGTCCTGGATATTCTTCCCATGGAAAAAGATCGCGCCCGAAGTCGGTTTTTCCAGTTGATTGATGCAGCGCAGCAGTGTTGACTTTCCGGAGCCTGATGAACCGATAATACTGATCACATCGCCGGTATACGCTTTAAAATCAATATCCCGCAGCACCTGGTTTCCGCCGAAGGATTTTTCCAAATGAGAGACTGAGATAATGTTTTCACTCATCTTGCGCCGCCTTTGATAACCGCATGAGGAACGGTCTGCGATCCATGAATCACGAAGGATTCCGATCCCCGCATCTTTTTCTCAATAAACAAAAGAATTCGGGTCACCGAGAATGTCAAAACAAAATAAATCACGCAGGTGATAAAAAAGACCTCAAAATAGCGCATATACGTACCCGCCGCACTTTTCGACATAAAGAACAATTCGGTGACTGAAATAACGTTCAGGACAGAGGTATCCTTGATGTTCACAACGAATTCATTTCCGATGGAAGGCAGAATGTTACGCAGCGCCTGCGGCAGAATGATGTGCAGCATGGTTTGGGTATGCGTCATTCCGATCGACTGGGCGGCCTCATATTGGCCTTTATCGATCGAAATGATCCCACCGCGCGCAATTTCGGCCATATAGGCGCCGGTATTGATTGAGACGATAAACAGCGCCGCGGTCATCGGGGACATATCCAGCCCCCACAATTCAGCGGAACCATAATAAATGACCATCGACTGCACGATCATTGGGGTACCGCGGAAAATTTCAATATATGCCACAAAAATCCAGCGGATCACCGTATAAAAAATTTTGCGGGGTGCGGGATCATTCGCTTCAATCGGAACCGTCCGCAGAACCGCCACCACCAGCCCGATAGCCAGGCCTGTGATCGTACCAAAAGAAGCGATCAGCAAGGTGGTACCGGCTCCCTGCAGAAAATAAAGGCCGTATTTATCGGCAAAAAAAAGTACCCACTCAAAAAAGGTTGTTGGCATAAAGCTCCTTGCGCCTTAAATCTACAAACTGACAAAAAAGAACAGCCCGAAGCGGACACGCATACTTCGCAGGGCTGTTACTGAGAAATTCATTTTTTCCCGAAGAAGAAATTCCGGTAGTTCTTTTGGTAATCGACAAACCAAAAGAACTACCGCATATAGATTTCACCGATCAAACCGTTGACCATTCAGTTGAACTGCCGCCGAGATCAGAACTTCTTCAGATTTACTCTCCTGAAAGAGGCTGTGTCGCAATTGCGGCATCCATAATCGCCAGCCGATCCTCTTTGGAAATGGTTGCGAGAATTTCGTTCACAGCTTCCAGGTCAGGATTTCCTTTTTTGAAAGCCACCGCGATGGCGACATCTTCCGGAGAAGCTTCGAATCCATTTCCTTCCTCAAAGGCTACAAAGGTCAGATCCGGATTGCTTTCCTGCACGGAAAGCGCGTGAGGCCGCTCAGAGACATAACCATCAATCTTGCCGGAGGACAGTGCAACCATCATAGTGGGGAATGAATCCATTGCGGTCTGCTTTTTCACACCTTCGATCTGGTCAATCACCGAATAATGGAATGTGTTCAACTGTCCGGTAATCTTTGCACCGCTGAAATCCTGAATCGTCCGGGCATTCGCATACGGCCCGTCCGCGCGCACAACGATAACCAGATCACTTTCATAATAAACGTCTGAAAAATCGACGCTGAACTTACGTTCTTCGGTCGGGGACATACCCGCAATCACGGCGTCAATTTTCTCTGAATTCACCGCCGGGATCAAGCCATCCCATTCCGTCTTTACGATTTCCAGCTCACGTCCAAGCCCCTCGGCAATGATCTTTGCGATTTCAACATCATAGCCGCCGCAATAACCGCCGCCGCCGCTGATCGCCACGGCATCGTTGGAATCATCAATCTGTGTCCAATTGAACGGCGCGTAGTTACATTCCAGTCCAACGACAAATTTGTCTTTAGAAAGGGGTTTAACCGGGGCAAAAGCACTGAATAAAAACGATAAAACGATGATCGCAATGATAGCGAAAGTACCAGGAAATTGCTTTTTCATCTTAAACTCCTATCTGGACTAAAAAAAGTTATATAATCCTATCACTAAAATCCTGTCGATCCATTCATAAATTAAAAGTTGTGACGCTCAATCGATCAGCGGGGCAAACGTAAAAAATGGAAATTTGTGAAAAGAAGATCGCATACGGTATATCTGTTATATCGAGGAGGCACAGCGATTCAAGGTCTCCTCAATCTTGATTGTATGAAGGCTCAAAAAAATGGGAATCTGGAATGATTGATTTATGAGTACAATTACTGTCGTTGTTATACTCGGACAAACAAGGACCATTGCATGACACAGGATCGGATTCAGGAAGGCGACCTCGCGGAAGTGATCGGCAAGCGCTTCCATCGCATTGTAACCATAAATGCCGGAGCGGAAATTCAGTCCCATAAAGGAATTATCCAAATGGATGATCTGATCGGCAAACCGTGGGGCAGCGTCGTCAAAAGCCATAACGGGAACACCTTTTTTATCCTTCAGCCTGCTTTGACCGACCTGGTCAAACACATTCCGCGTAACACGCAAATTCTGTACCCCAAAGATATCGGTTTCGTCCTGCTCAGCCTGGCTGTCGGTCCAGGACAGCGGATTGTTGAAGCCGGAACAGGATCAGGCGCCTTGACCATCGCGTTCGCGCACGCCATTGGAGACAGCGGCAAAGTATTTTCTTATGACATGCGTCCTGAGATGCAGCAAGTCGCCGCCGGAAACCTGCGCCGCGCCGCGTTAGAATCCAGGGTCGAATTGAAAACCCGCGACATTGCGGAGGGGTTTGATGAGACGAACGTTGACGCCCTGTTTCTGGATATCCCCAATGCTTATGACTATCTGTCGCAAGCGCGGGCCGCGCTCAAACCGGGCGGTTTTTTCGGCAGTATCCTGCCTACCATGAATCAGGTGACGCAATTGCTGTCCGCACTCCAATCGGCTCATTTTGCTTTCACGGAGGTCTGTGAAATCATGATCCGATATTACCGCACGGAACCGGACAAATTTCGTCCGGTCGACCGGATGGTCGCCCATACCGGGTTTCTGATCTTTGCCCGACCGCTGACGATCGACGCGGAACTTTCAGCAGAAATGGGTCTGGAAGCGGAAGATTATCTCAATTCCGAGGGAATTGCCTGATAAAAACGACAAAGGGTTTTTCATCAGGCAATCGTCCAACAACTTTCCGGAAAATCACAAACGTGAAATTTCCGAAAAGAGCCAAATCTGACCTGCGAAAAACCCTTCTGGTTTTATGAAATCAGAAGAAAAATTACGCTTCTTCTTCCTGATCTTTCTTACCCTTCTCAACCACTTCCGGTTCAGCGCCTGTCGCTTCAACCGCTTCTTCTTCAACGACTTCAGCCGCAACACCTGAAACGGTAACAATCGTTTCATTCGGATCGTCGAAAACGGTCACCTCATCGGAGAGTGACAGATCGCTCATCCGGATCAGATCGCCGATTTTTTCCAGCCCGCTGATATCAATCATGACGCGTTCCGGCAGATCGGTCGGCAAGGCTTCCACTTCGATAAATTCCTTATCCTGCAATACAACCCCGTTAAAAGCCTTCACCGCCGGCGCCACACCGGTAAGTGTGAGCTCGATTTTAGTGCGGATTTTCTCTTTCAGGGATACCGCCTGAAAATCGACGTGAATCAGTTCGTTGCGTAGCGGATTACGCTGTTTTTCGCGTACCAGCGCGGTATGCTTGACGCCGTCAACATCAATTGTGATAATGCTGGAAGCCGTCAATCCGGCAAGCGTGCGGGAAACTTCCTTTCGATTCATCTGAATCGCAACCGGTTCGATCTTATGACCGTAAACAACGCCGGGAATAATTCCCTCGCGGCGCAGCACGCTGACCTTTTTACCAATAACGTCGCGGCGAGCCGCCTTAATAACAATTTTTTCCATTTTTCTTCCTTCGGGCGCCTCTCACGGAACATATCCGTTACCATCACCCTTTTAAAGAGAGATTTTTGCTTTTCAAAGCGAAAGAATTATAGTCTTTTTTGGCAATAAGATCAAGAACACCCGGCGATTCGGTACGATCTGTCAGAACATCTTGTTATTCAGCCGGAGCAAGTATAGAATAGATAGAAAACACATGGAAGGAGTGAATCAAAAATGCTTGAAGTCAGCCAAAAAGCCCCCCATTTTTCATTGCAGGACAGCGACGGAAAAACCGTTGCTTTATCAGACTTTAAAGGTAAGAAAACCATTATCTACTTTTACCCGAAAGATAATACGCCGGGATGCACTCGCCAGGCCTGCGCGTTTCGCGACGCCTATGACGGATTCAAAAACATCGACGCCGCAGTAATCGGCATCAGCAAAGACAGTGTCGCTTCCCACAAAAAGTTCGCGGAATCCCACAATCTGCCTTTTACCCTGCTGGCGGATCCGGAACTGGATGCCATCAAAGCCTATGACGTATGGCAGGAGAAGAAACGCTTCGGCAAGACGTACTTCGGCGTTGTCCGCGCAACGTATGTTCTTGACGAAGAGGGAACCATCATTAAGGTTT
>CALCQT010000210.1 GCA_937894825.1 uncultured Anaerolineaceae bacterium | reverse complement strand
TGATTAACGCAGCGTATAGCTTTTTCAGGTATGCGCGTGCGCCTTCATGGATCCAGCGAGCAACTTCACGGGAGCGGTCTGTACCGTCATCCTGGTTTTTTACCCAGATGAACAGGTAAAGGCCTAATCCGAGGGAAATTACCCCGCTGACCAAACCAAAAATCAACCAACCAGTAGTATTACTCATATACTACCCTCCTAATATATTTTCTTTGCGGATCCCACATTTTTTCCGGGAATCCCGGCTGAAGTTGGGCTGTTTGATATTAAATTGCCGAACCACGGACAGAAAAAGCTATTGGTCGCCGGTTGACAGACCAATTCAACCAGCATAATTTTACCTGCTTTCCGAAAAATCAGGACTCGAATGTGTCATGGATGTGAGGGCACCCATAATCTTTGGAAATCATTAGATTGTCCTACGAATCAAAATATCTTTTCAATAGGATTGCGCGTTCAGATTGATGACGATTGATGAGGGTTTATTACTTTTGTCGTAATAATCGTGTTTAAAATCACTATGCCATGAGGTTGACATCAGATAATCCTGATGCTAATATATTGATATAACAATATAATTGGTATGTCAATCAGAAATGAGATTCTTTTTTATGATTCGGACGGAAAGTTTTCTATAAAGGAATGGAGAGCGATGTTTACAAAAAATGACATGATTCCAATTTATTTTCAATTGAAAGAAATGCTTATTTCAAAGATAAAAGACGGGACATTGGCTTTAGGAGACAAAGTTCCTTCCGAAACTGAGCTCTGTGACCAATATAAGATCAGCCGCATTACCGCAAAACGTGTCTTAGATGAAATGGCACGGGAAGGCTATATTGAGCGCCGACCTGGCCGCGGCAGTTTCGTAAGCCAGATTCACATTGAGCATGCATTGTCACAGTTTTACTCATTTACTGAAGAAGTGAAAAAGTTAAATATGGTTCCTTCAGCTAAGATCCTGAACCTGGAAAAAATGAAACCAAATCAGGACCTCCAGAAGCTTCTGAAATTAAATGATGAAAATGTGGTTTATTTACGACGGCAACGTTTAGCGAACAACAGAGTAATCGCGCTTGACCATTCATTTATTCCGGAAAAATTTTATGGACCAATTAATAAAGACGAAATTGTAAAAGGATCTCTTTATAATGTGCTCGAAAAAAATGGATTTCGGCCAGACCGTGCGGTTGAATCATTTATGGCAATTCCTCTTCATAAGGAAGAAGCTACATTGTTGGGGATGCAAGAAGGGGATGCCGTATTAAAAGTGATTCGGCATGCCTACCATGGCAGCCAAATGGTTGAATACAATTATCGATATTACAAGAATGATAGCTACACATATTCCATTGAGCTGAAATAAATTTGTTGAAAGCCTGACTTCGTCGAAGAGGTGGAGGTTTGTCAGACACATCTTCCCGAAGCGGTAACTATAAAAGGAGAAAAGTGATGAGAAGGGCTATTTTGTGTGTTTTTAGTTTGCTGTTTGCTTTTGCGTTTTTTTCGGGAGAAGCATCTGCTCAAACGGTGAAAGATATTAAGTTGGCTTACACTTGCCAGGACTTGACAAACACTTATTTTGTTGAAGTCGCACGTGGTGTCCAGGATCGTTGTGATGAGCTGGGGATCAAAGTTACGATTCATGATGGCAGGCTTGATCTTGCTAATCAGGTTAGTGCTTTCGAAAACTTTATATCTCAGAAGATTGATGCTGTCATTGTGAGCCCGATTGATGAACAGGGATTAATTCCTTCGGTGGAAGCTGCGCATGATGCGGGCATCACTGTAATTGCAGGAAATCAATTTGTTGAAGGCAGCGATGCGTTTATCACTGTTCCTGAGTATGAATATGGATTTGCAATTGGTGAAAATGCAGGTCAATGGATCGCCGATAAATTGGATGGCAAGGCAAAAGTTGCGATTTTTGATTATCCGGAGCTCGAATCTGTTATTGCGCGTGGTAATGGAATTGCGGATGGAATTTTAAGCAAGGCTCCTGATGCCGAAATAGTGGCCCGCCAGAGCGCGAATAACCCTGAAAAGGGTATGACAAATATGGAGAACATCCTCCAGTCAAATCCCGATGTGGAAGTCCTTGTATGCGTGAACGATGCTGGCGCATTGGGCGGCTATGAAGCTGTTATGGCTGCGGGAAAGGATAGCGATCGGTTTTATATTGGCGGACTTGATGCCGCTCCAGAAGCATTAGACAAAATAAAAGAAGGCGGAATTTATCGAGCAACGGTTGATATCCAACCTTATGAAACCGGAAAATTGTTTGTCGATACTGCTCTACGCGTTTTAGAAAAAGGGCCAATTGCAGACACGATTGAGATTCCCATGAAGGTCGTCGACATCAATAATATCTCAGATTATTTTGAAGAATAAGCTGATAAAACCAGCAAAACTTGATTATTGATAAAGTGTCAGTATAAATAGAAGCCACTGGAAAATTTATCTTTCTTCGACTTTACGAAAAAAAGTAAAGTTTGGAAAATAGACAGTTTTTCAGTGGCATCTTTTGAGTAGATATATTTGAGGGCGATAATGGTCGTAAATGACAATATTGTTGAACTTCGGCATATTACCAAACGCTTCCCGGGTGTGTTAGCTCTTGACGATGTTTCATTTGAGGTCAGGCGGGGTGAAATACACGCGCTCGTCGGCGAGAACGGCGCCGGAAAATCAACATTGATAAAAATAATTACGGGAGCCCATTTACCAACAGCAGGAGAATGGATATTTAATAATCAGAAAATGAATGAATGTTCGCCTGCAATTTCAAAGGCTGCGGGCATTAGCGTTATCTATCAAGAGATGAACTTGATGCCGCATTTGACAGTTCTGGAGAATATTTATTTTGGTAAAGAGGCAAAGCACGGTGTTTTTCTTGATAAAAAAAGGATGTTTGTGGATTGTATTCAAAGGATAGAAGAATTGGGCGTTCCATTGAATCCAAATGCCTTAGTTTGCAATCTTTCCATTGCAGAGCAGCAGGTTGTAGAAATTATCAAGGCAATTTCAGAAGATAGTAAGTTTTTAATTATGGATGAACCGACGGCTCCGTTAACCGGTACAGAAACTGAAAATCTGTTCGCAATTGTTGACAAACTTCGGAACAAAGGTGTATCAATCCTCTATATTTCTCATCGACTGGATGAAGTGTTCAAGATCAGTGACCGGGTGACTGTATTACGGGATGGGCGCTATGTAATAACAATGAACACAGTCGATACCACGCGTCAATTACTCATTAAATATATGGTTGGACGGGAAATAGGGCAGGATTATCCGAAACGGGAAACCCCGATCGGACAACCAGTTTTAGAAGTGATGGGTTATACCAATTCGATGTTGAAAGATTGTAGTTTGACATTGCATAAGGGTGAGATTTTGGGCCTTGCGGGACTTGTTGGCGCAGGCCGAACAGAGCTTGCGAGAGCAATCTTCGGGGCGGATTCAATTACCCGTGGGACCCTGCGATTGAATGGTGACACAGTAAATATACGATCCCCTAAAGATGCGATTTCTTTTGGAATCGGACTGATTACAGAAGATAGAAAATCTGAAGGGTTACTACTGAATAAAGGAATTGATTTTAATATTGTTTATGCAAATTTGAGAAATATCAGCAAAGCCGGTTTTGTGAGTAAGAAAAAGGAAATCTCGATTACACAAAGTAATTTTGAAACAATGAATATCAAAGCTTATTCTTATTCACAGTTGGCAAAGACGCTCTCAGGTGGAAATCAGCAAAAAGTTGTTTTAGCTAAATGGCTCGCAACTCATTGTGACGTGTTGATTTTTGATGAGCCAACACGTGGAATTGATGTTGGCGCAAAGAGAGAAATCTATCAATTAATGTGTGATTTGGTCTTAGAAGGGAAGTCGATCTTGATGATTTCCTCAGAGATGCCAGAATTGATCGGCATGAGTGATCGTATTCTCGTGATGCGGAATGGGGCCATCAAAGGGACCCTGATACGGGAGCAGGTTACACAAGAAAGTATTCTGGAATTGGCTACCGAATAATTGAGTAGGATAAATGGAGGTTGTCCACTATGAATGTCCGTGTTCAGAATGTCAGCAAATACAAGAAAATGTCCAAATATGGCATTTACATTGTTCTTTTTGCCTTAATAGGCTTTTTTTCCATTGTAGCTGACGGATTCTTTTCTTCGACAAATTTCTTTAATATTTTGCGTCAGGTCGCAGTTTATGGTATTTCCGCTGTTGGGATGACCATGGTTATTATCACCGGAGGGATCGATATCTCTGTTGGCTCGATGATGGGAGCGGCAGCGGTCGGTTGCGCCAGTCTGATGGTTGCGGGACTGAACCCTATTCTTGCAATTTTTCTTGTTTTGACACTCGGCTTGTTCGTGGGTTTATTTAATGGGTTCTTTGTTTATGAGGTCGGAATTCCGCCGATGATCGCCACGCTGGCGACGATGAGTATATTGCGCGGGTCGGCATATATTATTTCAGGCGGGCTTCCTGTATATGGATTCCCCTCAAGCTTCAAGTTTTTGGGGCAAGGGTATTTAGGCCCAGTGCCAATCCCTGTTATTATTATGGGAATTTGCTTCATTTTAGGGTACATGATACTTGAAATGACTTCCTTTGGAAGATATATTTATGGAATCGGTAGCAATCGTGAAGCATCCCGTTTGAGTGGCGTCAATGTAAGAAAGGTGATGTACAGTGTTTATGGCATTTGCGGTATGCTCGCTGCATTGGGCGGGATTGTTCTGCTGAGCCGTGTAAACAGCGGACAACCCAAAGCCGGTGAAACTTATGAAATGGACATCATCACTGCTGTTGTGTTAGGCGGTGTCAGCACGACCGGAGGAGAAGGGAAGATTACCCATGTTATTGCAGGCCTCCTGGTTATGGGTGTTTTACTCAACGGTATGATTTTGATGAATATTCCGGATTACTATCAACGGGTTGTCAAAGGCGCTGTGTTATTACCTGCGATTAGTTATGATATGACGAGTCAAAAAAGTATTGCCAGAGATGCATAATTTCGCGGTATTAAAAATTATGTTTTGATAAAAAAACAGGAGGATATCCATTATATGTTCGTATCAGAATTAAAAAAAGGTCTGATTGTTTCCTGTCAGGCAACAGCAGAAGAACCAATGCGTGACAGTGCCATTATGGGGAGATTTGCTCTCGCGGCGCAAATAGGCGGTGCGGTCGGTGCGCGTATGAATGGTATTGCAGATATTTTAGCTGCGCGCCAACTTATAACAATACCGATCATTGGGCTGGTCAAGCACACCTATCCCGGGTATTGGAGCTATATTACACCAACGATACGCGACGTGGCCTCGGTTTATGCAACGGGTGTTGAGATTGTGGCGATCGATGCTTCCAAATTGCCTAAGCCGGGTGATTTGTCTGCAGAGCAACTGATCAAAGCGATAAAAAAAGAGTTTCCCGACATACTTTTGTTGGCGGATGTGTCTACCTGTGATGAGGGCGTGGCAGCGGTGGATGCCGGTGCTGATCTTGTGTCTACGACATTGGCCGGATACACGGACTATACGCGGCACGCAAAAGACAACAGGATTATTGAGCTACAGGAGCCTGATATTGATCTTGTCGCAGAATTGGTTCAAAAGGTTAAGGTCCCCATCATCGCGGAAGGGCGTTATTGGGATGATCAGCTTGCTGCGAAAGCGTTTGAAGCGGGAGCTCATAATGTAGTTATTGGTGCAGGGATCACAAGGCCGCAGATTATCACCAAGAAAATCGTGGATAATTTGAAGCCATACCTTGAAGATAGATAGTAATCAGATAGATGTAATGATGAGGAAGTTATGATTGCCGTAGCAATTGATACCGGTGGGACGAAAATAGCTGGTGCTGCGATAAATGAGAATGGCGAGATCTTAGAAAAAAATCATATTGATAATGTAGAGAGAACCGGGCCTTTTATACTAAACTCTTACTTTAAAATCGTCGATTTATTTCAGGCGAAGTATCATATTGATACCATAGGAGTTGGAGCAGGTGGGAGAATCGACCCTCTGACGGGTGAAGTTGTTTATGCGGTGGATTTATATCGTGAGTATATAGGTATACCGCTCAAGACCAGACTCGAAGAAAAATATTGTAAACCAGTTACTGTGGATAATGATTGCAGGTTAGCTGTAATCGGAGAGAAGTGGTTGGGCGCGATTCGTTCTTATAACAATGTTTTTGGGCTGATTATTGGAACAGGTATTGGCGGGGGATTGTTGCTGAATGGGGCAAGCGTTAGTGGTACAAAGGGCGGTTTTGGAGAAATTGGACATGCAATTCTGCATCCTCATGGAAGACATTGTTTGTGTGGTCAATTTGGATGTGTGGAAAAGTATGTTTCCGGGACGGCTCTTTGGCAGCGCTATAATGAGCTGAAGGAGAAGTCTCAGATTCAGATTACTTCAGGCTATGAATTCTTTTCTTGTGTAAGGCAGAATGACCCTGCCGCTCAGAAAGTTTTGTGTGAATTCATAGAGGATTTGACTTTGTGCGCGGTGACTTGTGCGAATCTTTATGATCCACAAGCACTATTTTTTGGAGGTGGCATTCTCGATACCTCCGATCTTTGGTGGGATGCATTCGTGAAGGAATATGAGCTACAAAGCAATCCGCATTTGCAAAAAATAGAGCTTATTCGTACGATACTGGGAAATAATGCTCCTCTTCTAGGTGCTGCTTACGTGGCATTTGAGGCATGTGGCAATCCCTCAGATCTGATGAATTGTTATGACTGACGAAATTCTTCTTTTCAACCAATAAAAGGAAAATACTGTTCCGGCGTGGGCAGAAATAATATTTGTTCTTTTGCCGTAATGAATCAGGGCCATAAGGGTTCTGATTCATTACGCATTTTTCCGCCTTCCCTTTATCGCGATTATAATAGACCTGACTAATGCATCTCTATCGTTGCATTATCAAACACAAACTGAATCTGACGTACTCTTGAGAAGGAATCGGATGAGCGACATATTTGAGAAATTTCAGATGAACGGGAAAACCGCTGTCGTCACTGGTGGCTGCGGACTGCTCGGCAAAGAATTCTGCAAAACGCTGGCGCAGGCCGGCGCCACAGTCATTGTGGCTGATCTGGATGAGGCCGCGGCTGGTCGGGTTGCGGACGGGATCAATGCGACCGGTGGCAAGGCGATCGCCTGCGGCGTCAATGTGGTCGATCCGGCATCGGTGACTGCCATGGCGGAGAAAGCGGTGGTTGAGACCGGCCGGCTGGACGTGCTGGTCTGCAGCGCGGCGATGGACCCAAAATTTGACGCCTCCCACACAGGGCATTTCAACACCTTTGAGGACTATCCTTTGCAGCAATGGCAGGACGCGCTGAACGTCAACCTGACCGGGTTGTTCCTGTGCGCACAGGCGGCGGTCAAACCGATGAAGGCGCAGAATTCCGGTGTCATTATCAATATCTGCTCTACCTATGGATTGGTCGGCCCCGACCAGCGCATCTATGAAAAAGCCGGGCAGGATCCGGCGCAGCGGCAGTTCAAGCCGGTTTTTTATTCGGTGACGAAATCCGGTGTGTTGGGGCTGACGCGCTATCTGTCCACGTATTATCATGGCACAGGCATCCGGGCCAACTGCCTGACGCCGGGCGGTGTTTTCAATAATAATGACGACGAATTTGTCAAGAACTATTCTGCACGGGCAGTGCTCGGACGAATGGCCCACAAAGATGAAATGAACGGCGCATTGCTCTTCCTGGCATCGGACGCTTCCACCTATATGACCGGCGCGAATGTTGTTGTGGACGGCGGATGGACCGCATGGTGAGTCGGATGGCGGATCGTCCTGAAGTTTTAGCCATTATCCCTGCGCGCGGCGGATCCAAAGGGATCCCGCGCAAAAATATCAAACTGTTCGCCGGTTTCCCGCTGATCGCCTATTCCATTGCCGCTGCCAAACAGTCCGAACTGGTCACACGGGTGATCGTTTCTACGGATGATGCGGAAATCGCGGCGGTGTCCCGGGAGTGGGGCGCCGAAACGCCTTTTCTGCGTCCGTCTGAATTTGCCACGGACCATGCACAGGACCTGCCGGTTTTTCGCCATGCGCTGGAATGGCTGACGGAAAATGAAGGATATAGACCCGAGATTGTTGTTCAGCTGCGACCGACTTCACCGATCAGGTCGAAAACGATGGTGGATGATGCGGTGCGCCTGCTGATAGCGCATCCGGAAGCCGATTCTGTCCGCGGGGTGGTCCCATCCGGCGAGAATCCCTACAAAATGTGGCGCATAGATCCGGTAACGGGTGCGATGCAGGGGCTGCTGAAAGTGGACGGGCTGGATGAGCCGTATAACGCGCCGCGCCAGATTTTGCCGGCGACCTATTGGCAGACCGGGCATATCGACGCGATCCGTCCGGACCGGACCTTTATGGTCAGCGACAAAATCAGCGGGGATGTGGTGATGCCGCTGATGGTGGATCCTGCTTTTACAGTTGATATTGACACGCCGGATGATTGGGCACGTTATGAAACCCTGGTGTATAATGGCAATTTGGACCTGGTTTTGCCGGGCAGTCTGCGGCGCGTTTTGCCGGAGAAAATCAGTCTGGTCGTGATGGATTTTGATGGCGTTTTTACCGACGATCGGGTATTTCTGGATCAGAACGGCATTGAGATGGTGGTTTGCAGCCGCAGTGACGGCATGGGGATCAGCCGGTTGAAGCAGTCCGGCGTCCGCGTGACAGTTATTTCAAGTGAAGCGAACCCGGTTGTGTCACGCCGCTGCGAAAAACTTGGAATCGAAGTGTTCCAGGGTGTGGCCGACAAAGCGACTTTACTGACGGACTATTTGCATAAAAACAGTATTGCTGCCACGGAAACGGTGTATATTGGAAATGATATTAATGATACGCCCTGTTTCCCGCTGGTGAGCTGCGCTGTCGTTCCGGCAGACGCGAATCAAAAAGCAAAAGATGTGGCTGATATCATTCTTCAGCGAAAAGGCGGTCTCGGAGCGATCCGGGAGCTTTGTGAGATGATTTTACGATAAAAAGGAAACCCAATGGCGAAAGAAATAAAACTTGGCAATCAGCTTGTCGGAAAGAACCATCCAACCTATATTGTCGCGGAAATCGGCATCAATCATAACGGCGATCTGAATATTGCGAAACGGATGATTCATGCAGCGCAATACGCGCATGTGGATGCCGTAAAATTCCAAAAAAGGACTCCACGCATTTGTGTACCACTGGAAGAACAGAAGAAAATGCGCGAGACGCCCTGGGGTTATATGTCGTATCTTGAATATCGGGAACGCGTCGAATTCAATGAAGACGAATACCGGGAAATTGATCGGTTGTGCAAAGAGCTGGGCATCGATTGGTTTGCCTCGGTTTGGGATGAGGAATCGGTTGATTTTCTGGAAGCGTTTGATCCGATTGCCTATAAGGTTCCGTCCGCCAGTTTGACGGATCATTCACTGCTTCAGAAGCTGTTGGACACCGGGCGGCCGATCATTCTTTCCACCGGGATGTCGACGATGGAGCAGATTCAGGCCGGCGTGGAAAAAATCGGCGACATGGATCGTTTGGTTATCACCCATTCCACCAGCGCCTATCCGTGTGATCCGGATAAGCTCAATTTGCGCATGATCCAGACGCTCGACGCGGCATTTGACTGCCCGATCGGCTATTCGGGCCACGAAGTCGGCCTGATCCCTTCTGTGGTCTCGGTCAGCCTGGGCGCGTGTTTGATTGAACGGCATTTTACACTGGATCGGGCCATGTGGGGCACGGACCAGGCCGCTTCGGTTGAACCGCAGGGGATGGAGAAACTGGTGAAGTATGTTCGGGTGACGGAAGAAGCGCTGGGCGACGGGATTAAAAAAGTTTACGATGAGGAATTGCCCAGCCTGCAAAAATTACGCCGGGTAAAATAACGCTTCTGCATGGCTTCGAATTCATCAGGGCAATCCCTGTTTGCCAGATTGCGCCGTCGCCGGACGATGCGGATGGTTGACGGTGATAATGCCCGTATTTTTTCAGAAACGAACCGCAAATCCGGGAAAAAGGTGCTCCCATCCGGAACGGAATTGGAGCACCCGGTGTTGTTTTTCAACGCATCCACCCGGTTGACGCGCACCAGTCTCAACGCGGCCTTTGCCTGGCTGGCGGCCAATGGGCTGCAATCAGGAGGGACCCCGGTCGCGTTTTTAGTTTGCCAAAGCGGCTTGCAGCCCTGCCTGCTGGCGGCCAATCGAGACAATTTGGACGCGGCGCTTCCCTGTGAAGAATGTATGCAATTATCAGATGCGATGTTTGCCGGGTTGGAAACAGTTCCGCTTCAATATAAAACCGATAACACGCTCTCGAACGAGGTGGAAGGGTTGGGTCTTGCGGCGTTGGAGACTTATACCTATCAGGATGTCCCGCTCGGCAGCCTGACGCTGCCATCATTGCGTTGGATCATGCGGCGACATCATCTGGATGGAGTGCCGAACGCGCTTCAGCTTCATCGCCGTTTCATCCGCTCTGCCTGGAGTGTCTATTTGCAGACCCGGGATTGGATGAAATCCCGGCAGCCTCGCGCTGTAGTGGTCTTTAATGGGCTGCAATATCCTGAAGCGGTGGTGCGCTGGCTGGCACGAAGCCTGGATATTCCCGCGATTACACATGAAATCGGGTTGATGCCGCTGACGGCCTTTTTCACTACAGGCGAAGCAACGGCGTCCCCTGTCTCCTTACCGGATGATTTCGAGATGACACCGGAGCGGGACGCGCGGCTGGATCAATATTTATCCGGACGCATGCGCGGCAATTTCACTACAGCCGGTGTGAAGTTCTGGCCGGAGATGGAGAGTCTGACGCCGGAATTCTGGAATCTGGCGCGTTCGTTCCGCCAGATCGTTCCCGTGTTCACCAATGTTGTGTTCGACACCAGTCAGGCTCATGCCAACGTGGTTTTTTCGGATATGTTCCACTGGCTGGATGAAGTGAAAAAACTGATTGAGACCAATACGGACACGTTCTTCGTGATCCGGGCCCATCCGGATGAGATTCGCCCCGGCAAAGAATCGCTGGAAACGGTCACGGACTGGGTGATTCGGGAACGCGTCAATCTGTTGCCGAATGTGCTGTATGTTGGTCCGGATCAGTATTTTAGTTCTTACGAATTGATCCAGAACGCCAAATTGGTGCTGGTCTATAATTCGACCATCGGCCTGGAAGCCGCGATTTTGGGCGCGGCGGTGGTCTCCGGCGGAAAATCACGCTATACACAAGATCCGATCACATTTTTCCCGCAAACCATTGAGCGGTACCAACAGACGGTGCAGGAGATGCTCTCCGGCGATGATTGGCAGGTTCCGGCGGAATTTCGCCTGACGGCACGAAAGTTTCTCTACTACCAGTTTTTCCATGCTGCGCTGCCTTTTGATGCGTTTATTGAACCGGACCAGGTGTGGAACGGGTATGTGAAGCTGAAAAAATTCTCCTCCCGCGAGCTCAATCCGGAGCAAAACGCTACCATGCGGGTGATTCAGGAGGGGATTCTGGAAGGCAAACCTTTTGTTTTGCCTCATTAATGGTTGAGGGGAAGATGTCATTTACACGGGGATTATTGTAGGGGCAACCCTTGCGGTTGCCCGGTCCGCCGAAGACGGACAATAGGGCAGGGGCTGTACAACAGCGTAATGAAATTCTAATTTGCGAGGGATATGGTTGTTCGCGTGCCACGAACCGGGCAACCGCGAGGGTCGCCCCTACACATTACCTTCCCGCTGAGAGTACGAGCCAATAATGATCTATTTCTTGACACAAACGTCTCAGGTCGTGAGATTTTCTAATTTGTTGAGAAGGAGTAAATGAAAATGAAAATTGTAGCCTTTGTTCCGATGCGCCATAATTCTGTGCGGGTGTCCGGCAAGAATTACCGGATGCTGGCCGGGAAACCGCTTTATCATCACATCATGGAAGCGCTGCTGGCCGTGCCGGAGATTACCGATGTGGTGGTGGACATCCGTCCTACTTCGGGCGACATCCTCTACAACTGGCGAAAGATTTCCCCAGTGTGAAGACACTGCTGCGTCCGGAACATTTACGAGCCGGAGACGTCCCGATGAATGAAATTCTGATTCATGACACCGGGCAGATCGAAGCGGACTATTATCTTCAGACCCACAGCACCAATCCGCTGCTGAAGGGAGAGACGATTGGGGCCGCCATTCGAGCTTTTTTGGCGAAAACCTATCTCTACGATTCGCTGTTCTCGGTGACGCGGGTACAGAAACGGTTCTGGGATGAGTTGTCGCGGCCGATCAATCATAACAGCATGATCATGTTGCGGACCCAGGATCTGCCGCCGATTTATGAAGAAAATTCATGTATCTATATCTTCACTCGTGAGATCTTGTTGCAAAACCGCACCCGGATCGGTAATCGTCCGATGATGTTTGAAATCCCGGCGATCGAGGCCCAGGATATTGATGATGAGACCGAGTTTAATGTGACCGAAATGCTGATGCTGCTGCGCCAACAGGGCAAACTGGGATAAGTGGTATGATAGGGAAATACCGGTATGAAGACCGGATCATTCAGTGAGAAGTAAGAACAGGAGAAATCGCTTCATGAAACATACGATCATTTTTTCCGCTCCGTATATGCTGGCTTCAACCGAACGGTTTCGGAAAGTTATTGAAGGTCATTATGGGATCGAGATGATTGTTCCGGATGTCAAGCAGAAACTTCTGGAAGATGAAATTCTTCAATATGCCGGACAGTTCGACGGGACCATTTGCGGGGATGATGTATACAGTGAGCGCGTGATTGAAGGATGCCTGCCGCGTTTGAAGGTCATTTCAAAATGGGGCACCGGGATTGACGCGATTGATCAGAAAGCCGCCAGGCGGTTGGGCGTGGTGATCGGCAACACGGTGAATGCCTTCACGATTCCGGTTGCCGAGACAACGATTGGCTACATTCTTTCCTTCGCGCGTGCGCTGCCTTTC
>CALCQT010000209.1 GCA_937894825.1 uncultured Anaerolineaceae bacterium | reverse complement strand
GACCGCAAATCCGGTTTTGAGATGCTGTTGCAAGAACATCCGGGATATGAAATCGTTCATTCCGAAAGCGGTGATTTCACCAAAGAGGGCGGTGAAGCGGTCATTGAAGCCTATTTGCAAAAATACCCCTGGGATATCGATGTGATCTATGCGCACAATGATGATATGGCGCTGGGCGCAATCAAAGTGCTGGACGAATATGGGCTGAAACCGGGAGAAGATGTCAAAATTATCTCAGTCGACGGCACCCATGAGGCGCTGAAAGCGCTGCAGCAGGGAAAAATGAATTGTGTCGTCGAATGCAGTCCATTACTGGGGCCGCAATTGATGAAGGCGATCCAGGACCTGATGGCCGGAAATGAATTACCGCTGCGCATCATCACGGATGAAGTTGTTTTCACCCGGGAAAACGTGGACGCGTTGATCAAAGGACGAAAATACTAAATTTATTTTTGGAAGTCCTCCACAGCCTTGATAATTTCCTCACCATGCCCGACCATCAGATGTCCGCCGGTCTCAAAGGAGATAAAAGTACTGTTCGGGAACCGGTCCACAGCGCTTTCCATGTCGGCATAGGATACCAACTTATCATCCTTCGCATGAAAAATTAACGTGGGCACCTGCAGTTCCCCGATCGGATAATCATCAAAGTTCCTTGCCATATCCGGGTTGGTGATGGCCGCGTCAATTTCCACCCCGGCACTGCGCTGATCGACAGGCAACATGCCGTAAATGGTGCTTGGCTCCATACCCATAATCGGTTCGAACAGCGGACTGATTGCAAACATCGCGAAGTTATTGACGAGAAATGATGGAGGGCCCTGGTACGCCAGATAACTATCCGGCTTTTCCGTCAGTGGCGGCGCGCAACAGTACAATATCAGCCCCTTTGTCCGTTCCGGGTAATCCAGTGCGAAACGGATCGCAACGGTGCCGCCCGCAGACGTTCCGAGCAAATACACCTGATCGATCCCCAATTGGTCAAGCAACGCCACATAAGCCGCCGCCTGCTCCGCGGGTGTGCCGCCGCCCAAAACATCGCTGCCCAAATAGCCAAAACGGGACGGCGCGATAATTCGATTCGTCGCTGCAAGGTCTCTGGCCGTATCAAACGCCTGATCGTAACCGCCGAAGATCCCATGGATCGACAAAATGACCTCGCCTTCGCCTTCGTCAACATAGGTCATATTCCCGTAAGAGAGCACAGCGGTTTGCGCATGATAAGTGTCCAATCGCAGCGCTGCGTTCCTGAGTGTAAACCCCAATCGTATCCCCTGCACAAGAAAATAGAGCAGGAGCAGACCGGCAATACCCAAAAGTACCCGTTGAATCAATTTTTTCACCTTGCCTTTACCCATAATATCTTATCCCTTTATTCCATGAAACAGCATATTCACCAAATTTGAAATAAACGCGCTGCGCCCGGATGAATCCTCCAGGTCGTAGCCGGTGCACGCCATGCCCATGGCGCGGCTCAGGAACGCAGCCTGCATTGCGGACACCAGAACGAAAGAGAAGTTTTTTTTGTCCGCTTCATCCAAACTGTTACCAAGGTTCTTCTGGACCCCGCTTTGACTTCTTGCGGTGTTACTTTCCTGCGTTGGGGCCGTTAAATCGTTCAGTATTGAAATACGGGATATCGCGGGATTAGCAAACAAAAACTCAAACACCTCAGCAGTGACATTCGTCAATCGTTCCTGCACGTTTTGAGACATTTCACTACTGGGGGTAAAATTTGAGATTACCTGTCCGATAATGCGCTGCACACAGATCGTAATCAGGTTTTCTTTTGTCTGAAAGTGATAATTGATCAGACTGTTGACAACGTCTGCTCTCTCCGCGATCGCGCGGGTCGTAACTTCATTGGCGTCGCCATTGCTTTCCTGAATCAGATCAATGGTAGCTTCAATGATTCTTTCTCTGACCTCTGTTGACTTTTTCACCGCGCAGCCTCCTTATTGAGCAATGCTCTAATCATCGCTCAAATATTATTTTATTGAGCAGTGCTTAAAATGTCAATAGGGATGATCGAAAATTTATGGTTGGAAAATTCCTGCCCTGACACCTTAATCATAAAAAAACCGCCCCTCGAATGGGGCGGTTCCTTATTCCCGAATCAATAATCCGGAAATTTATCCGGCCCAGGCGTGCAGCGCCTTGCGGTTCAGTTCGATGATGGAAGCTTTTTTTCCTTCAAAGGTTTTCACCATGACATGCTCAATGCTGTCAAAAGAAACCACCCCGGTTTGCCTGACAATGGCGCCCAGCATCACCATGTTGGCCGCTTTTTCGTTGCCCAGTTCAATCGCAATCTCATTCGCTTTGACGTTTTCAACCTTGATATCATTGCGTTTGGCCGGTTCGGTAACAATCGAATTGTTGATGAAGAGATATTTATCCGGTTTCACCATGCTTTCAAATTTCAGCAGTGAAGGCAAATTCATAACACAGACCAAATCCGCGTCGTAAATCAACGGGCTGGAGATTGGCTTATCTGAAACCACTACCGTGCAATTGGCCGTACCGCCGCGCATTTCCGGTCCGTAAGCCGGCAAAAACGTGACTTCTTTCCCTTCCAGCATCGCGGCATAAGCGATATTCCGGCCGATCATCAGGACGCCCTGCCCACCGAATCCCGAGAAGAACATTTTTTGTGCAGCCATTACAGCACCTCCTCTGGCGTTCTGAGATTTCCAAGCGGATAATAGGGGATCATATTATCACCCAACCATTTCAGCGCATTGATCGGGGTCAGACCCCAGTTTGTCGGGCAGGTAGAGAGGAATTCCACGAATGAAAATCCCAGCCCCTTTTCCTGAACTTCCAGTGCCTTCATGATGGCTTTCTTGGCTTTCCGCACATTGCCCGGGGTATTGAGCGCAACCCGCTCAACAAAAACGGCGCCATCCAAGGTGGCGATCATTTCGGAAACCCGCATCGGCGACCCGGAAATTTCTTTCTTCCGGCCTTCGACGGTCGTCGTACTCTTTTGTCCAAGCAAGGTGGTCGGGGCCATTTGCCCGCCCGTCATCCCATAGATTGCATTATTGATAAAAAACGTAGTGAATTTTTCTCCGCGGTTTGCCGCGTGAATGATCTCCGCCGCACCGATGGAGGCCAAATCGCCATCCCCCTGATAAGTGAAAATCAGGTGATGCGGGTGCGTCCGCCGCAGACCCGTCGCCACTG
>CALCQT010000208.1 GCA_937894825.1 uncultured Anaerolineaceae bacterium | reverse complement strand
TTCTGTGACGTCCGGCATGGCGTTCCGCAGCCGATCGACCAGGATGAGCCCGAACGGGTGGCGCTGGCTGTTCAGGCCATGGGGTTGAAACACGCCGTCATCACCAGCGTTGACCGGGACGACTGCCCGGACGGCGGTGCATCGATCTTTGCCAAAATCATCCGCAAAATCCGTCTATATCAACCGGACTGTTCGATCGAAGTGCTCATCCCGGATTTTCGCGGAGATTTGAACGCGCTCAAAACCGTCATGGACGCCCGCCCGGAAATTCTGAATCACAACATCGAGACGGTCCCCCGTCTTTTCAAACAGGTGCAACCGCAGGATCGACTGGAATGGTCTGAAGCTGTCCTGACCAACGCCAAAAAGCTGGAACCGGGCGCGCTGACCAAGTCCGGCATCATGCTCGGATTGGGCGAGACGATGGACGAAGTCAAGGCAGTGCTGCAGCTGTTGCGTTCCTGGGAGGTCGATATCCTGACCGTCGGTCAATATCTGCAGCCCAGTCGTCGGCATCTGCCAATCGTCCGTTATTATGAAGCGGCTGAATTCGAGGAACTCAAGGCCTATGGGTACACGCTGGGGTTCCGCTGGGTGGAAAGCGGCCCGCTGGTTCGTTCCTCTTACCACGCCGCGGAGCAGGTGCGCGCGCTGAGCGCCATCCATAACGAATTGCATAATCCCGCCAATGCCTGACTCGCAAACCGTCACCATCGTCCGGAAGGTCCCCGGCGGGAAACTGGTGCGGATGGAAGTGACATCTGCCACTGTTGCCGGCCCGATTGAACGGGTCAAAATCACGGGCGATTTTTTTCTGCATCCCGAAGAAACGCTTGAACGCCTGCGCTCGGCCATCGAATCAAGCCCGTTGCCACTGGACGCAGACGCGTTAACCGCCCGGCTGGAGCGCATCATGGCGGAGGACAACGCCGAAGCGATCGGCTTTGCCCCGGGAGACCTGGTCAGCATGCTGGCGGAGGCGCTGGCATGAACGCATTCCGCATGATCCCGTTTCAAAAATTTGACGCCTTCACCAATATGGCGCTGGATGAAGCGATCATGGAAGGCGTGCGCAGCGGCGACACGTTGCCGACCATCCGCTTTTACGGCTGGACACCTTCCGCCATTTCGATCGGGATCTTCCAGGGGTTGCGCAATGAGGTCAATCCGGATGCGGCCCAAGCGGCCGGCATCGACATCGTTCGCCGTCAAACCGGCGGCGGCGCCGTTTATCACGACACGGACGGCGAGGTCACCTACAGTCTGATCGCGCCGCTGGCGCTGTTTCCGTCCAGTGTGCTGGAATCTTACGCGCTGATCTGTACCGATATCGTGCGCGCGTTAGCACATCTGGGGATCAAAGCCAGCTTTGCGCCGATCAACGACATCGTCGTGAATGAGCGCAAAATCTCCGGCAACGCGCAGACCCGCCGCAACGGGGTGCTGCTGCAGCACGGCACCATCCTGCATGAAGTCAACGTGGAAAAGATGTTCTCGCTGCTGGCCGTGCCGCCGGAGAAAATGTCGGATAAGCTGGTCAAAAGCGTGCGCAGCCGCGTGACCTGCGTCCGTGACCTGACGGACTGTTCAATAACGGACCTCTGCGCCGCGCTGGAACAGGGTTTCAGCCATAAGCGCGCGATTGTTTACGGTGACTATACGCAGGACGAACGATCCTGCGCAGCTGAACTGGCCAGCCGGAAATACCGCACCGACGCGTGGAATTTGAAGCTATGAATCTGTAATCATAAACGAATCCGCTTCAGTTGCCCCGGGCGGTTTCATCAAGCGTGTAATCATCACCCAGATATTCGATCGAAAGTTCCATAAGCACACCGTCTTCCGCCAGTTGTTCAAGGGCTTTATCGATCAGTTCACGGTAGTACATGCCGTCATCGCTCTTGCGAAAAAGGAAGTATATGGGATTTGCACTGAACTCTCTGATAACTCGGCTGTCAATTTCAATTCCCAGTTCCCTGGCCGCAAAGCTGGCGGGAATCATGTCATTTACCACAGCGTCGACACGCCCTGAATCAATTCCGAGCAGCGTGTTATTGAGATTGCCATCGGTGTAGACCAGCTTAATCTGATTACCGTTCTTTTCGTTGAATTCCTCCATCCTTCCGGCAATTTGCGTTCCGGTGGAAACCGCCACAGTTTTGCCGAAAAGATCGTCCAGTGAATGAATATCCGCGCGGTCTTTTTTGAAGATGATCGATTGATCCTCATAACGGTAAGGAATTTCGCTAAACAGATAACGCGCCTTGCGCTCAGCATTCTTCCCGATGCTGCTGGCGATGATATCGAGTTCGCCCGCTTCCAGCGCCGCGAATAATCCATCCCATGCGACAGGCACATATTCGAATTCCAGTTCCGGGATCATCTCATTCACTACGTAAAGTATGGCAATGTCATATCCGTCAATCACGCCGTCTGCAGCGATAAAATTATGCGGAGGGTAGGCGGCCTCGGTACCGACTCGGACCACCCTGGGTTCGGCAGCATCCCGCGCGAACGCCGCGGATGCAAACGGTATAAAAAACGCAATGGCAGCAAGCGCCGATATCAAATTTTGAATCATTTTCATGATCTCATCCTTTACCGCACCGGATATCTTCCGGTTCTTCTCATTCTGATTTTCGTCTTTCCGATTGAATTCCGTCCCGATAACAGATACAAAACAAATCGATATCCGTCACAATTACCGGCGCTTTCCCCGCCAACTCACACAGGGGAAAGACCCTGCAAAACAGGCACAAGCGCGTTCCGGATCTTCTCCATCTGTTTCTCGGTCACGCCAGCGCGTTCCGCCATTTCCGGCCAGCGGCCTATCACGCCGATCACGTCATCCACCATCGCTTCGGCCCGCTGTCGTTTGATGTCCGCCACTGCCGCCAGCGCGATCAAATCCGCTCGTGTGATCCCGGATTGCTTGCCGTTGACGCGCATCTGATGCTGGTTCGTCCATAATCCATCCGGATTGTAAGCATAGGTCACGTCAAATGCCGGCGAGAGCCGCCAGTTTCCGCCGCGATCCATCAGAAAAGCGATATTCTTGACATGGTCATCATGATTACAACCGGCGACATTGAACATCGTGCGCAGCACCTGCTGGTCTAAATCCACTTGCGGCAATTGAAGCGCTTTCATCATTTGAAGCGTCTGTTCATAGGAATACAAGCCGGACACATTAAAATCGGCATGCGTCAGCGCCCCGAGCGACTGCATGTGAATCTTCCTGCCGTCCGCGTCCCGGTCAAAGCGTCGCGTCATGAAATGGCTGCGGCCGCCCTCCTGATTC
>CALCQT010000207.1 GCA_937894825.1 uncultured Anaerolineaceae bacterium | reverse complement strand
ACTTACAGGACTTATCCGATTCGATCCGGGAACATGGCGTCATTCAGCCGTTGGTTGTCACAAAAAAAGGGCCGGATACCTACATCCTGATCGCCGGAGAACGCAGACTCAGAGCCTCTCAATTGGCCGGGCTCAGCATGGTTCCGGTAATTATTCGCCAGGCCACAGATCGGGAAATGCTGGAACTGGCTTTAATTGAAAACATTCAGCGTTCGGATCTGTCCCCACTGGAGACCGCTGAAGCGTACAAAAATCTCGAAGAAAATTTCAAGCTGACGCATGAAGAAATTGCGCTGCGGGTCGGAAAAAATCGGACGTCGATAACCAATACGCTCCGGTTATTGAAGTTACCGCAAAGTGTGCGCACTGCGTTGGCAAACAATGTGATCAGTGAAGGTCATGCTTCCAACCGAACAGGCTCAGGGCGCAGTGCTTCAGACAATCATCAATCAGAGCTCAAACGTCCGTCAAACTGAAGAAATTGTCCGTAAATTTTCCGGAGAGAAAACCGAAGTAAAACCATCTCCCAAGCCGATTGAGCCGGAACTCAAATCAATTGAAAACCAATTAATGCAATCTTTCGGTACCCGTGTTTCCGTTCACCCGGGGAAAAATGGAGGAACCATCCACATTCGCTATTACTCCGACGAAGACTTAAACGACCTGGTCACCCGTTTTTCGCGCTAATCCTATTTTCTTATGGCAGAAACAGTTAAGACGGTTTCCTTTGCGGAGAAAACCTTGGCTGAAGCATTAATCCAGCAGGCATATTGTGTACATGAACATCTGGATTGGTCGGATTCTCATAACCTGTTCAACCCGGATAATATTTGCTTTGCTTTGAATAATGATGAGAATAATTATGAGGGGCTTCTGGTCCTGTCGCAAAAAACGCCTGGGATCTTTTGGGTTCAGTTTTTTTATTCAATCCACAGCACAAATGACCAACGACTGGACGACTGGCGGCAACTGTTTTCTGCGGCCATTGAAACACTGCAACTGAAAAAAGCGCTGGTTGCGGCCATTCCGACCAGTAATGTCTTTCAAGCGTTGCTGATAAATTCCCAATTTCGACGTTTTGAAGAAATCATCTTTCTTGAAGCGAATTACACAGACTTTTCGCCGGCAGTTCTAACGCCTCCGGAAGCCGTCACGATCCATTCGCTTCAACCGGACGACCTTCCTCAAATTGCCACTCTGTGCGAAAAGGCCTTCCCGCCGTTATGGCGTTTATCGCCAGAAAACATCCGGATTGCCACGCGGCAATCCGATTACACGCTTGTGCTCAAAACTGATGGCGAAATTATCGCGTATCTGCTCGCCAGTCAAAACCAGGGCGCCGCTCACCTTGCCCGCATCGCAGTCACACCAGCCCTGCAACTCCACGGATTGGGCAGCTTTTTATTATCATCCATGTTCGAATACTACATTCAACTTGGAATCACGAGATTTACGGTTAATACACAATCCAGCAACACATCCGCAATTACGCTTTACCAGAAAAATGGTTTTTATCGGACGTTCGATACCTACCCGGTCTATTCGTATGGTTCTCAACCTTATGGTCTAAAAAAGCGCCAACAGCCAAACAATCAGCGGCGTAATAAGTAACGCCGGAACCATATTGGCTACACGAATTTTCTTAATAGACAGCATACTGGATAGTGCAATCGCGCAAAGCAAGACACCGCCTGTCGCTGTCATTTCGTTTATCATTTGACTGCTCATAAAAACCTGCGCTTTTGTGGCTAACAGACTGATCGAGCCCTGATACAGAAAAATCGGAATCACTGAAAAAGCAACCCCATAGCCCATGGTGGAGGCAAAAACAATCGAAGTAACCCCATCCAACAGGGCTTTGACTGCCAGCATACTATAATCACCGCTAAGCCCATCCTGAATAGAACCCAGAATACTCATCGGCCCAATTCCGAACAATAAGGTCGCAGTAACGAAGGCCTGAATAAATTTTTCACGATTTCCGCTTTGATTCTTCCCAAGAAGGTTTTGAACCGCGGTCTGGAGCCATCCTCCAAGCGTTTCGACTTTCGCTTCAAGGTTGAGCCATTCGCCAAGACAAATGCCGATCACAATCCCAACCAGACAGATCACATTATTTTCAGACTTCAGGAACATGCCAACGCCCAGCAGCGCGGTAAACAGACCGAGCGCAGCCGTCAGCGTGTTCCGTAACTTCTCGGGGAATTTCGCCCCTAATAACAGTCCTGCGGTTGTTCCGGCAAGAATGGCAGCTACATTTAGTATGGTTCCAGTCATTTTCTTTTCCTGTCTGATATTTCGTAAATTTTGTACCGGTCATAAAAAAGCCGTATCTTCAGGAAAGATACGGCTTTTCGAACAGCGGTATCATTTCAATTATTCGTCATCCTGGCCCTTTTCCTGGAACTGATCGCTAAGTGTCGTTCGTGAAACGACATACCAGGATTCAACATTCTGGAATCGGTCAGAAATCCGATACAAAGGCCCGACACTGATCCCTTTTACCTTCGAACTGACTGCAAAATTATAAATCGGATTATACAGGGGCAGGGCCGGGAGCTCATCCGCAAATACAACCTGGAAATTCCGGTACAGTCGTTCCCGTTCCGTCTGGTCTGTTTCGACCCGGGCAGACTCAAGGTACTGACTGACAACCCGGTTATTCCACTGGGAGAAATTTTGTCCGGTAGAAATTTGGGTTTGGTCCCAAAACGGATAGGGATCCGGGTCCGGCGTGTTTGACAAATTCAAGTCAATCAAGACCGCTTCGTAATTCCGCTGTTCAAGCCGGGAATTGACTAAATCCGTATAGGAAACCGCTTCCAGGTTCACAAGGACATTAATCAACGCCCAATCCTGTTGAATCGATTCCGCGATACTGCGATGAAGATCATCATCCGGATAAAGCAATGTGAAGTTCAGCGTAACGCCGTCTTTTGAACGAACCTGATCCTGTTCATTTGCCAGCACATATCCCGCTGTTTTCAAGAGTTCCCGCGCTTTGTACGCGTCATACTCAACCTGTTGAATTCCGCTGTAATATGCCCAACTGCCAGACAAAATTGGTCCATGCGCAATCAACGCCTGACCATTCAATAGATTATTGACGATTTTCGTCCGATTTAAACCTGTCAACAATCCTTTGCGGACAGCGGCATCCTGAAAGAAACCGACACTGCTGTTATCCAGATTCAGTAAAACCATCGACTGCATCGGCAGTCTGGAGGAATATAAAGATAAGTTGGACTCGATCAGCGCGGACGGCAGAACACTTTCAGAGATATAACTGACGCCGTCCACCAGGCCTTGCTGATAAGCCTGAAAAGCCAGCACACTATCCTGATAATAAATAAATTGAATTTCATCCAAAAAAGGTTTGGTACCGAAAAATGTCGGGTTGTTTACCAGGCGGATTCCGGTGATATTCCCGCCATCCTGAATCAGTCCCCCCAATCGGAACGGTCCACTGCCGACCGGCTGGATATTCATTTTGGATTCCACCATCTCAGAAAAACTCATATTACCCCAAATATGGCGCGGAAGGATCCCGGTGGTCAGATAATCCAGGAATGGAGCAAACGGTTCTTCGAGAACAAATTGGACTGTCTGCTTATCCAGCGTATTAATCTGAATTTTCTGCCAGAAAGCAATCAAATCATCCGGGAGATAACCTGTCCCCTGTTTAAGCATGTTGTATGTGAAGGTAACATCATCGGCAATCACCGGTTGTCCATCATGCCATTTCGCGTCCGGATTGATCGCGAAATTATAAATCGTGCCGTCCATGGAGATGCCCCAGGAGGCAGCGAGATCTTTCATCGGCATGCCGCGTGCGTCAAATTTGATCAAACCATTATACAAGAGTCGGGACACGTCCTGATCCGCGTTGTTGTAATATGACAACAGCGGATTAAGACGCTGTAAAGTTCCTACCAAACCTTCTTTGTAAGTCCCGCCTCCTGTCGGCTGGGATTCAAAAATCTGAATAGGACCTGTAGTGGTATCACTTAGTAAAAGAATTCCAACCACCAAACCGGTCAAAAAAATAATTATCAGTTGCCAGCGGAGTTTTTTCATTTCTTTATTCTAACTTGATCGGCAGTGAAAAAAAAGGGTCTGTTATCGGCATTTCCCAATTTAAGCGTATTTTGAAGAAAACCGGAAAATTCTCTCGCGAAGAGCACATTTATTTTTACTGAAAAGGTCAACAATAAGAACAAGCATAAAACATTATCGATCAGTACTATACAGACAGTATCTAAAAAAAACAGGCTTCCGCTTCGGAAGCCTGCACAACGATCGTTCCTACAATTAGAAAATAATAATGCTCGCAACTACGAGGATAATCAATAAAACGCTGAATCCGATGGTCATATTGAACAGCACCTTTTCAATTCCCCGGCGGGCGGAAAAAATTGTGCCGGGCTCGCTGCCACCACCGAGACTGCCAATTCCGACGCCCCGATTCTGTAACACAACACAGATAACCGTCACGATCGACGTTATAATAAGTGCGATATCAAAAAAAGTTTTCATCCCATCTCCTCCACAAGTTCGTCAACCAACAAATTATACTCTGAAAAACAGTTTATCGTCAATGAGATCACAGAAATTCAGCATTTCAAAGTGGATAACGGAGCTAAAAGACGAAATTGAAATCGGGAAAATGAAAAACGGGAATTCAGAAATTTTCTCAAACACACAATACGGATCACGCTGCCGTGTGTTCGGGTTTTGAACGTATGCCGATATGCAAGAATTAATCGTAAATCTTCATAACCATTCGAATATTTCCAGCGGAACAGCCAATTATTATGAAATGGCGCAAGCAGGATTAAACGCCGGCATTGATGTGCTCATTGTAACCGAACACAATATCCTTATTCACGAGAAAGACCAATATTATCATCGTGACGGCAAGAATGTTCTTTTACTGGCAGGAGAAGAGATCAAAGACCCGGCCCGGCCCTATGAGAACCATATTCTGGTTCTTGATACCGACCTGGAACTCGCCTCCTTCGCATCTGACCCGCAAGCAGTTATCGATGCAGTCCGGAGAAGCGGCGGAATCAGTATTCTGGCACATCCTTTTGCAAAAGATAACCGATGGCTGAAAAAGAAAGGCGCTCCCTGGATAACCTGGCCTGCTACCAATTTTACCGGCATAGAGATCTATAACCTGTTGGACGAATTTTACAGCCAGTCGCGCGGAATTTTCTCGCTTCTCGGGAATGCCAGTCAGCCCGAGCTTTTTCCGATGGGTGCCAACGAAGAGAGCATTTTGAAATGGGACGAACTTTTGCTCTCCGGTAAAATGGTGAATGCATATGCCGGCTCGGATGGGCGGCAGGCGCCAGAAGAAATCGGATTTCGCACTTTTCCAATCCTTCCTTATGAATTCGGCTTTCGCTGTCTGAACAATCATGTCTTCGTTCCGCAGCAACTCAGCGGCGATGTTGATACAGATAAACGCATGATTTATCAAGCGCTGAAAGCGGGTCGTTTTTTCATCGGGCTTGATCTGATCCACCCTTCAGCCGGTTTCTCCTTCAAAGCTGACGGCGAAAATCAAACCGTCTGGCCAGGCGGGCGGATGCGTTTTGAGAACAGTGTGACGCTTAAAATACGGAATCCGAAAGAGGCCATCTGCCGCCTGATTCACAATGGAAAAGTCGTCCGCCATTGGGAAAAGCTGCGTTCTTTGCCGGTGGTTGTGACCGAACCAGGCTACTATCGCGTTGAAACCTATTTGCCTTATCGAAATAAATTACGCTGTTGGATCTACTCGAACCCAATTTATCTGGACAAAGCATAGACGAATACAAGGAACAGATGCAAAATAACGTAACCCGATTTTTAGTGTCGCAAAAAGTCAAATTCACAGTACTCGAATCAGAAGCCATTAAACGAAGCGCGGTTGAATCCGCGGAATTATTCCATCTGGACCCGAACACGGTTTATAAAACTATTGTTGGATTGCGGCTCCAACCGGGCAAACCACTGCTCCTGATCATTCCCGGTCCGCTTGAAGTCGACATCAAAAAGACGGCCGCCGTCATCGGAGAGAAGAAAATCCGCGTCGCGAGCCAAAGAGAAGCCGAAGATCTGACCAAACTGCAAACCGGCGGCATCTCCGCGCTGGCATTGCTGAACCACGGGTTTCAAATCCTGGTTCATAATACGATGCTGTCGCAGGATGAAATTTCCGTGTCCGGAGGACAGCGCGGGTTGAGTATTTTGATGAATGCGAAAGATTTCCTCCGCATCACCCGGGCAATGACCGCCGATATCGCTTCACAGCCATAAAGAAAAGGAATCGTTCAGAAAGGATCCGGGATCAGAACCAGCCCCTTGACGAATCTGTAATTCGAAGTATGAGATTTCAACCTGATACGCCTGGACGCATGTCAGCCGGAATATCATCATTCGAAATGTCCCGCAGTGCTCATTTCCTGATTTTTGTATCTCCCATCAGGTAGCGATCCACCTCACGCGCCGCGCCGCGTCCTTCGTGAATAGCCCATACGACCAAACTTTGTCCCCGGCGCATATCCCCCGCTGAAAAGATTCCCGGAATATTCGTCGCATAGCGTTCCGCATCCGTCATAACATTATTCCGTCGATTCCGTTCAATATTTAATTGGTCCAACAGTTGCGCTTCCGGGCCCAGAAAACCCAAAGCCAATAAGACCAGGTCAGCCTGCCATATCTGATCAGAACCCGGAATTTCCTGAGAGAAAGGTCTGCCTTCTGAATCCAACTGCCATAAGACTCGAACGGTGTGAACCGTCTTCACGTTGCCATCCGCATCCGCTTCGAAATTTTTTGTAAGGATACGGTACTGCTGTGGATTCTGTCCATAAATCGCAATGGCTTCTTCTTGCCCGTAATCCATCTTTCTGATCTTCGGCCACTCCGGCCAGGGGTTATCTTTGCTGCGCACCGAAGGTTGCTGATCCATCAGTTCAAACTGAACCACGCTCTGGCAACCATGGCGCAACGCAGTCGCAACACAATCCGTCCCGGTATCCCCGCCGCCGATGACGACCACATGTTTGTTCCGAGCCGAAATCGTCGTATAGGTTTCTGCTTGACTAATTATCGGG
>CALCQT010000206.1 GCA_937894825.1 uncultured Anaerolineaceae bacterium | reverse complement strand
TGATGGCGATGAAACGGCGGTTTTCCGTGGGGAAACGGTTGGGAACAGTGACACCGGTGCGGGTTTCTCTCCTGACAGCAGCCGGCTTGTCTACGGCGGTTTTCCGGATGGCAGCGCAGAGGTTCACACCATTCCGAATGGGGCATTGGCCTTGACGCTCAGCGGTCACAGCGCAGTCGTCAATCAGGCCCTGGTTTCACCGGATGGCGCGGTCATCGCGACTGCCTCGGACGACCAGACCATCCGCCTGTGGGACGCCAAAAGCGGGGAGGCGCTGCATGTCCTGACCGGGCACAGCGCGCGCGTGAACCGGATCGCTTTTTCACCGGATGGCCGGTGGCTGGTCTCCTCCGCGGATGACAACACGCTGCGGCGCTGGCAGGTCGCGGATGGTGCGCTGATCGAAACGCACGCCTTGGGAGAGGGAAACTGGCGGATCGAGCTGCTCGCCGTTCTATCTGACAGTCAATCTGTGATCTATGTCGCGATGGCCTATCCATCTCCGCTCACAGGCTATATCACCAACCAGATTTTATGGAACCTGGAAAGCGAAGAGGAAACGCAGATCGGCGGCGGAAGCGTCACGCTGACCTCGCTGGGGCAGGATGGGCGGACCTTTGTGGGATACAGCAACAATGACGGGAGCAAAGTCATCGGAACACTGGACTCCAACGGCCGCATAACCCTGAGCGCAAGCGGAATCCGCTCGCCGTACGGAACCGGGGCGCTGACAGCGCCAGTCGTTTCACCCGACGGACGACTGCTGATCTCCGGCAACGGATTTGGCCTGCAGGCTTGGGAAGTGGGCGTAAGCGGCGCAGCATTCATCGGACTGGCCGCCGCCGGAGAGCCGATCCCGTCCTATGGGAACCTGTATGAGCTATCGCCCGATGGAAAAATTCTGGCGCTTGCTTCGGGCGGCGTGATCTATCTGCTGGGAATTCTGGCGCCATAAAGAGATGGGCGCCAAAAGTAAAATAATCCATCAAACGATGTGTGAATGTAGGGGCGATCAATGATCGCCCGACCCACCGGAGGTGGATAATTCTACTTTTGCTACTGGAACCGATCAATATTCAGAGAGGTTATGCATCCATGGATCATCTTTTTGACGAAAACCAACCGATCTATCTGCAGATCAAACACCGGCTTTGCGCGCGCATCCTGCGTGGGGAGTTCAAACCCGGCGATAAGCTCCCCAGTGTGATCGACGCTGCCATGCAGTATAAAGTCAATCACAACACCATCCAGCGCGTCTATCAGGAATTGGTCCGAGACGGCATCGCCGTCCCCCGCCGCGGAGAAGGCACCTTTGTGACTGAAACGGTTGACGTACTGGAAACGATGCGGAGTGAGCTGCAGGAGGATTTTCTGCGGAGTTTCGTGGATCAAATGCTGCGGCTTGGATACCGGGAAGAAGAGCTTGCGCAGCTTGTCGCTGCCTATATTTCGCAATCACAACAGAATAGAACAGACAGGGAGGAATGATGGCTGGTATATCCCGCGAAGAATTTCATCGCGCCTTCATAAATAAACGCTTTTGGTTGGTCGGATTGCTGGCCGCGATCAGTTTTGCTTACGGGTATGGACAAATCCCCCTCGGCCGAATCCGCCTCGGGCAAGACTACCAATTGGGGGCAATAAGCGCCTGGCAGGGAATCCTGCCGCGCGGTGCATACGGTTTCTTCGCCACTTTGATGGCAGGGCTGCCGTTCGCGGATTCGCTGCTGCGCGACCGTCGTCACCATTACGCCGGGCAGGTTTTGTTAAGGACACGCTACAAAAGTTATCTATGCGCAAAAATCTTGGCCGTTTTTTGCAGCGGAGCGGCAGCTGTTCTCGCGCCCGCTCTGATCCTGCTGATTGTGTGCCTGATGACTTTTCCACCCGACACACAGATCGTTTTAGACCTGTCATTCAGTATCGGTAACATTCTGAATCCGAATGTCATTGAGCCCGGCGGTTCGCTGGCCGCCTCGCCGGGTGCATTTGTTGCCGTCAGCCTGTTAATGTTGGCGCTGTTTGGGGGCGTGTATGCACTGTTGGGATTGGGGGCATCCTTCCTTATCCGCAATCCGTACATTGTGCTGGGGATGCCCTTTCTCATCTATAGCTTCGGAGAATACATCTTGCCCACCTCCCGTCAGCTGAGCTGGCTGGGATCGACCGAAGGTGCGCTGCTGCCCTTCTTCGGCTTGTTATCACCTTTGCTCCAGTATCTGGCCGCGACCGCTCTTTTCGCGCTCTGTGTGCTGCTTTTCGGCAAAAAAGAACGGATTTTGATGGATTGAGGACCTATTATGCAACAGAAAACATTACAAAAAGAACAACCTTCTTCACTGCTGTTCGATGATACCGACCCATCAATCAAACAGATGAAAACTTTCCTGCAAAGCCAATGTGCGTTCTACTGGCGCCGGCTGCGCTGGCTGCTGCCGATTCCAGTCGGGCTGCTGCTGGGATATTGGGCCGGTAAGGTTCTTGAGGTATTAAATTGGCAGGCACAACTGTACGGTGAAACCACCGCGGAGAGCATCGGCGGGAACGCGCTGGAAGCCTTCATCTGGGCTTTCGGCAAACCGGAGATCATCTACTTCGTCGCCACAGCGCTGCTGATCTATCTGGTATCGGATTTTCTGCCCGCCGGCGCTTATGAACAATCGATTCTGCTGCGCCTCGGATCGCGCATGCAATGGTGGACGGCCAAGGTCTGCCTGGTCGTGCTGTCGGTACTGCTGTATGCGGCGCTGTTGTTCGGCAGCTTTTTCCTGGCCGTACTGCCGAAATACCCGTTCTCCGCCGAATGGAGCGGTGCCGGGTTGAACAATTTTGGCATCGGGCTGGGATATTCACTCAAGAATGGCACGCCGCTTCAGGGCGCTTTGTGGATCGCCATCTTCCTGCTGCTGGGCTGGTTCGCGCTCGGATTGCTGATGCTGACCATCAATCAACTGACCCGGCGCGGCTGGCCCGGATTCATATGCGCTGCGCTGATCGTCGTCAGCGCCAATCTCGGATCGCTCGGCGGCGGCGCGGTCGGCGGTCAGGGCTGGGAACGATATTTCCTGATCCAGAATCATCTTGAATATACACCGCTGTGGGCGCCGACCCGCGTGATCCCGGAGGCTGTTTCGCTGCTTTTCTGGCTGGTCTGGATCGTGCTTTGCCTTGTGATCGGGTGGCGTTCCGCCAAACGGGCCGATTTTTTGGCTATGGAAGATTGAGGAGAGTACAATGGAAAATTCTTACGCGATTTCACTGAAAACCGTCAGCAAATCTTTTGGCAAACTCGTAATTTTTGAGGATATTGATCTGGATGTTCCGTCCGGCAGCATCACAGGCATCAGCGGCCCGAACGGCGCCGGGAAAAGCGTCTTGTTAAGGATTATCTGCGGTCTGGTCAGGCCGAGCGCAGGCGATGTATTTGTTCTGGGTGAACAGGTTGGCATGACGTGCGAATTTCCGCCCAGTACGGGTGCGCTGATCGATTCGCCGGGGCTACTGGCAAACGAGAGCGGCAAAAAGAATCTCGAGCTGCTGGCAAAGATCAGCCGCGGTGCAGACGAATGGCGCATCCAGGAGGTTTTGCGCATCGTCGGGCTGGATCCGCAGGACCGCCGTCCGGTGCGGCTCTATTCGAATGGGATGCGCAAACGGTTGGGGATCGCGCAGGCCATTCTGGAGAAGCCGCAGGTGCTGATCCTGGATGAGCCAACGGACGCCATCGATCAAGCCGGCTGGAAAGAAGTTTACGAATATCTGCTGCAGATGAAGGAAGAGAGGACAACCATCCTGTTCTCCAGCAACAATCTCGATGAGATCACCATTCTGTGCGATCAGGCTTACGTGCTGCGAGATCGGCAGCTTCGGCCGGCAAAGATTGGGTGAGGGAAAAGGTTATTTTGCATTCGGGATCAATTTAAATTCGATCCGGGCATTTAAGGCTTCAGCCACCCTGTTCAGGAAAGAAATACTGGGAACATTGGATCCATTTTCAAGCCGTGCGATAGAAGGCTGCCGGGTTCCCACGAGTTCCGCGAGTTGTGTCTGGGTTAATCCCCGTAAAATCCGAAGGCGGGCAACTTGATAACCTGGGTCCAACACCTCCGCCGCTGCCATAAAGTCCGGATCGTTTCTCTTTTCATTTTCCCAATCATCAAATTTTGGCATATTTTGTCTGTCCATATCAATCCTCATTCATTAACTCGTTCATCCGCCGTATCGCTATTTCTACCTCACGATCCGGAGCTTTTTGGCTTTGTTTCCGATATCCGTGCAGGACCACGAATTGTTCTCCAATATATGCAATGTAAAACAATCGGATTCCTCCTGGACGTAGTTCCCAAAGCTTTCCTTCGATTTGCCTTGAATGTGGCATTCTCAAATTCGTCCCAAATTCCTGTAACAATCGTAATGCGTTACGAATTTTTGCCTGATCCATCACGGGGAGTTCTTCAATAAATTCCAACGGCGGACAATTTCCACGACGATCTGTATAAAAGACAATATCCCACATGCTCGCATACTTTCATTATAACAATATTGTTATAAAAATCAAGTGATTAATTACGCTTTACTCATTCGTCTCTATTGGGAAATCAGCAAAAAAGACCTTTTCATTATAAAGCCGACAAGAATGTTAACCATAAATCACAAATTTTCCATGTGAAAAGGATCGCAAATTCATGTTTCTATAATGAATCATAGGTTCAATGCTATAATCCGAATTCACAAGATCATATGTGGATCATGTGGTGAAGCCCGGTGAAACTCCGGCACTGTCGCGCAACGGTCAAAGTCCGATCCCACCTGATTTTCCTCGAAACTCGAGGTCCACGCTCTGGTTCGCGCCAAGCCAAAGTTGGTTTCTTCCCTTACGATTCATGGAATCCATCGACCGCCTGGCACATGCCAGGCGGTTTTATTATGAAGGAGAAAAGTATGCAGTTACAAGTTACAAAACGAGATGGTACACGCGAGCCATTTAACGCCAATCGCATCAATAAATCGATCGAACGCGCCTGCGTCGGGTTGGAAGATCCGATCGGCAAAGTCGTTCAGATTGCCACGGAGACGCGATTGATGCTGTATGATGGCATCACAACGGAAGAGCTGGATCAGGCCACCATCAATGCCGCGCTGCAGAACGTGCAGGAAGACATTGAATACGACCGGATCGCGATGCGCCTGCTGCTCAAAACCATTTACAAGAAAGTGTTGGGGGACTACGGCGAAGATCCGGTCCGCCTGCAGAAGATGCACCGCGACGGTTTCCCCGCGTATATTCAGAAATATGTTTCCGAGGGGCTGCTGGACGAACGCATGTTAACGGCATTCGATTTAGAACAGCTTGCCGATGCGCTGACCCTGGAACGGGATGAATTATTCCTGTATGCCGGGCTCTCGACCCTGCTGGATCGTTATGCCTTACGGAACAGTGATCAGCGCCCGGTCGAAACACCGCAGTACTTCTTCATGCGCGTGGCCATGGGGCTGTCCTACAACGAGGACGATCCGACCCAACGGGCGATCCGTTTTTATGAAAAGATGTCCCGGCTGGAATATCTGGCCGGCGGCTCAACCAACATCGGCGCTGGCACCATCCGCCCCGCGCTTTCAAACTGCTTTCTGCTGGAAATTCAGGACGATATCAACCACATCGCCAAATCCGTGGCGGATGTGATCAAAATTTCGAAAGCCACCGGCGGCATCGGCGCATCCGTGACCAAACTGCGCGCCAGCGGCTCCCCGCTTTCCTCAAACAACACCACTTCCAGCGGTCCGACGCCCTTCGCCAAGATCATCGACACCGCCATTCGCGCCATCCAGCGCGGTGGGAAGAAAAAAGGTGCGCTCAGTTTCTATATGGAGAACTGGCACATTGACTTCCCGGAATATCTGAACTGGAAACACAACGCCGGCGACGATTATCTGCGCATGCGTACCGCCGACACGGCAGCCTTCCTCTCGGATGAATTCATGAAACGTGTGATGAACAACCAGGATTGGTACATGTTTGATCCGAAAGAGACCGCCGACCTGGCCGAGCTGTACGGCGAAGCCTTCAGCCGGCGTTACGAGGAATACATTCAAATGGCCGAACGGGGCGAGCTGCGCGTATTCGCAAAAGTGCCTGCCGAGGAACAGTTCCGCCAGATCCTGGTCATGCTGGAAACAACCTCCCACCCCTGGTTGGTCTGGAAGGACCCCATCAACCTGCGCGCGCTGAACAACAACACCGGCACCATCCACATGTCCAACCTCTGCACTGAAATCTGTCTGCCGCAGGACAAGGACAATGTGGCGGTCTGCAACCTGGCATCAATCAATCTGGCGCGCCACATCAACGGGGAGACGATCGACTGGCCTGCGCTGGAGGAAACCGTGCGGCTGGCCGTCCGCCAGCTCGACAACCTGATCGACATTAACGTGTTGCCGATCCCCGAAGCCGTAAAATCGGATCGTGAGAACCGGGCCATCGGCCTGGGCGTGATGGGTTTCGCCGAGGTGGTCGAGTTGCTTCATTTTGGTTATGATGATCCTCGGGCCTACGACCTGGCCGATCAGGTCTTCGAATTTATCAGTTATATGGCGATTGACGAGAGCGCGAATCTGGCGCAGGAACGCGGCAGTTATGCCCACTTCGCCGGATCCGGCTGGTCGAAAGGGTTGGTCCCGCTGGACACGGTCGATCGGTTGGAGCAGGAACGCGGCAGCAAGGTCAGCACCACCAAAGGATCCGCCTTTTCCGCAGGCCTGAATTGGGATGGACTGCGCCAAAAAGTCCGGCAGGGGATGCGCAATGCCACCACGATGGCCGTCGCCCCCAACGCCAACATCGGATTGGTCGCCGGGACCACGCCGGGCATTGATCCGCGCTTTGCGCAGGTCTTTTCCCGCAACAAAATCTCCGGCAAATATCTGGACATCAACCACAACCTGGTCAACGATTTGAAAGCGCTGGGACTGTGGGAAAACCTGAACGCTGAAATCATCCGCCGCCAGGGGGACATCTCCGACATTAATGAAATTCCGGAGGAACTGCGCCAACGCTATAAACCCGCTTTCACCACCACGCCGCAGGCCTTCATTGAAGTGGCC
>CALCQT010000205.1 GCA_937894825.1 uncultured Anaerolineaceae bacterium | reverse complement strand
CATAAATCCGGCGGGCTGGCGAACGTGATCAGCGAATGGGGGTTTACCAAACAAAAGAAGATCTTTTTGCTGACGAATGATCAGCCGGATTATCAGAAAGTTTATGATGCTTTTGGTGTGCTGGGGAAAAATCTGCTGCCGTAAGGGGCAGCAAGATCATCAAATCCCATCATGTGGCTGGCATTTTTCAGAGGACGGTAATTTGCAAATTACTCACTTTTTAGGGAAGTTTAGATACTTGGAGGAATTCAACCTTGTGAAGCTGTTTGAGGATTTCGAATCTCGAAGATGCCCTCGGGTACCCAAGGGCATCTTCGAGATTCGAAATCCTCAAACAGTAGATTTCCCTTCGTAACTTCTTATATGTATCGGATGGTGGCGCTGAAGGATTCCTTCAGGTGTGGTGTCTGCTGCACGTCATCCATATAAACACCGTTCCGGCTGCGTGAGGAATGCACCACCGTCCAGCCACCGAGGCTGATGGAGGCATGCGTCACAGACAGGCGGTCTTTCCGCTGTTCGCCATAGAGTACGACATCGCCGGGCAGAAAGTCCGGTTCGACGATCTGTTCGGGGATGTATTGCATATGAGCGTCCCGCAGCGTGGTGATCCCGGACAGACGGTAAGCATACTGCACCAATCCGGAACAATCGATTCCGTTCGCGGTGCTGCCGCCCCAGAGATAAGGCACACCGATCAGCCGGGTGGCGTTTTCACAGACCAGCGCCCGCAGTTCATCTTTTCCTTCCGGAATTTCCTCAAAGGCCCGCAGAAAATCTTTTTTGATCCAGCCGTCGACACTGGCGCGGATGCGGACCATGTCCCCATGGCTGTCCATGATCCCGGTTTTGGTTCCCGCCATCACGCGGCTGACCAGATTGCCGTTTTCGGGTGCGTCATAGACCAGTGCGATCGGTTCGGAGACGATATGGGTTAGTTCCGGCAGCGCCAGTTTGTCCAGATACTTGCGGTACGTGTAGCTGATATAGCCGTCGGAAACATTGCGGCCGATCACCCATTCGCCTTCGTCGACCAGCACTTCCACTTCATCACCGAAGAATAACTGCGTTGTCAGTTCGGTCTGGAACGATTTTCCAGCATGCATGCTGGTGATGTTTTTGCTGACATTTAAAACCGGCGTTTCCGGGGTCCGCAGGACGGTGACATTTTCGGACTGGATTTCCAGCGCGGGGAATTCTTCGGCGATCTTTTCCTTCAGCAGTTCAAGGTTCGCCTTCTCAAGAACCCTTCCGTCCAGAAAAACCCGTTCTTCATCGGCCTTGGTGGCGTGAACTTCAAAAAGATCCAGTTTGGATTCAAAAAACGTCGTGCTTTTCAGCGTATCAATAATGCTCTGAAATTTCTCAATCATAGCTCTCTCCGGTTTTATTTTAATCCCAGCCCGAGGCCGGCTCCCTCCGGAGCCAACAACAAGCCATTTTCGGTGTAGTTTAATCCGAGGAAGGGATCGTTCGATGTCAGAAGCGGTGTGTCCAGGTCGATCCAGTCTGCCAGACCCATCAAATGCGCCATGGCGCCGACGCCGACAGAAGTTTCCACCATACAACCGAGCATCACTTTCATTCCGAGCGACTTCGCTCTGCGCAGCATTTCCAGACCGTTGGAGAGTCCGCCGCTTTTCATCAGTTTCAGATTGATCCCCTGTACGCCTGCCGCGTGGAGCCCTTCTATATCCGCCAGTGTCTGGACCGATTCATCTGCCACGATCGGAATGTTCGTCTCCGCCTGCACGACGCCCATGCCGGCGATGTCATGCTTCGCTGTCGGTTGTTCAATTAGCTCCAGGTCAAATTTTTCCAGCCGCTTCACCAGCGCAATGGCCGCTTCCGCATCCCAGCCGGCGTTGGCGTCAATGCGCAGCAGCGCCTCAGGGCGGACCTTGCGGATCGCCTCCAGGCGCAGCTCATCCAGCGCTTCCTGCCCGGGTGTCCCCAGTTTTATCTTGAGAATAGGGTAATGGCTGAGTCGAGCAGCCATCCCGGCCATGGCCTCCGGTGTGTCAATGCTGATGGTATAGGAAGTGGTCATTGGCTCGGGTTTGGGGAGCCCCATGATTTGATAAAGCGGCAGATTGCGCCGCTTCCCGATCCGGTCGTGCAAAGCGATGTCCAGCCCGGCGCGGGCAGGCATCGGCGCATTTGCCTCAATCCAGGCCGGGATAGCTTCGACCATGTCGGGAAATGGCTGCGGATCTTCCGCTGCCCGGTCCCAGCAATCGGTCATGGATTTGAAATCAATCCCATAATAGAAGGGGATCGTCCCTTCTCCCCAACCCTCGTCATTCTTCAGCCGGATCCAAAAGGCGGTCCGCTCGGATGAACTGCCATAAGACACAGTGAACGGGGTTTTCAAATGAAGCGTTAATTCTGTCCAGGTGAGACATTTTTCCATATCGAAACTCTTTTCTGAGTAAAGTTTTACAATACCGACAGGAGCGGGTTTTTTCGGAGGTGTACAGAAGAAAAAGCGCCGCTGCGCTTCTGTGGTTTATTCAATTCGTGCTGCTATCCTGTGATCACCCGCCAATTGCATTTTGCCGGGTTTGTCTCATTCGGAATCGCGGTGTCCAGCAGCGCTGCTTCCATTCTGGCGCATTCCGCGGCGAAAAATTGTTCATAGACTTCAGCGCTTTCATCGATCCCCACGCTG
>CALCQT010000204.1 GCA_937894825.1 uncultured Anaerolineaceae bacterium | reverse complement strand
CGGCAATACTACTATGAGCTGGGGCAGGAAGAAATTGACGGACTGACCAAACAGGTTGTCTCCGCTACACAGTTCACCGTTCGTTCAGAAGTGGATGAACATATCGGTCGGGTTTACATTTTTGATAAAAAAGAAAAAATGGATGACGCTTTTATCTACTTAACGTCCGACACATATAACACCAATGGTAATCCGATTCTGCGACATGAGAACGTGCTGATCGAACTGGACAGCCGCACACCGGCGGAGATCGAGGAACAAGCCCGCACCATCCTGAACAGTATGCGCTGACCTTCAATTGTCGATCTCATGAAAAACGTTTCACGAAAAATCAGTACGCCCCGCGTTGCGGCTTTGCTACTTTTTTTTACCTCAGTTCTCATCTTCCTCGTGGTGATGTGGAAAACCTCGCCGTATCGCCTGCTCCGCCCATATCTTCCCCAGTTCGCGGCCAGACTCGTCAAAGCGTCAGAATTTCGATACGCGGCTGACAAAAGTCATCTGGAAATCAGGATCCCGGCCGCGCAAAGCGCCCTTCAGGAAGACTTTTGGATCGACCAGATTCCGGTGACGCTATCCGCTTATCAGGTCTGCGTGGCGCAGGGGAGCTGTGTTCCGGCTCATTACCGCTATTATTACGATAAATTTGAGAACAATCCGCTTTACGGTATTCTGCCGGTTTCATTTGTGTCCTGGGATGAGGCGCGCCTCTTCTGCCAGTCAGAGGGAGGGGATCTGCCAACCGAATTGCAATGGAATCTGGCCGCCGGCATGCAACAGCGCAATCGCTATCCCTGGGGAAACAGCGAACCGTCACTGGACGTCGCGAATTTTGACGGATTCTATCAGGGCCTGACCCCTGCCGGGTGGCTTCCCGAAGGCGCAAGTCCGTACGGCGTTCTGGATATGGGGGGGAATATTCGGGAATGGGTGTTGGATCCTTTTATCAGCGAGACCTATACCGACATGCGTCCGGCAGCGGAAGTAAAACAGTCGCTGCTTGGCGCGGACGCAAGCGACCGTGTATTAAAAGGCGGGGGAAGCAGCGATTATCCGATCGCGCTTGAAGTACAAACCCATCAATGGCATGGGAAGAATTCTCCCGGAGCAAACCGCGGATTCCGCTGCGCTTATCCGGTAATTGAGTAAGATTTCAAAAACTGATCGGGGCTTTTTTCTTATTTTTAACCGGCAACCGGACCAAATTATACAGAATGATCCCCGCCCCCAACAGAAACAGGATTTCAGTACTCCAGATATAACGCCGCTCGGGTTGATTGGTCGCCGAGATCAGAAGATGGGCATTATGCAGGAAGACAAACAACAACCCGGTCAGCGAAACTGCCGACCAGCGAATCAGCGCCAAAATCACAACGATACCCAAAAAAATTCCGTACGGCAGCCATTCTGTCCGCAACCGCGTCCGGTCCAACGAAGCCAGCAAATTGGTTTTTATTATTTCGCTCATCTCCGCCCTATGATCGCGAAGAATCGGCGGAATGGCCTGTTTGAAAAGCACATTTGCGGTCACCGGATCATAGCCCAGCCGTTCAGCCTCCGCTAACGCAATCTCAATCGTTTCATTCTGGGTCACGGTTCCATGCTGCGCTTTCAGTTGCCCGATCCGGTCAAAACTGGCCTGGAGAAATTCTTTCGCCAGCTCGTTTTCCTGCTTCGAAATATCCTCCGGCCCCATCAGCGACAGCCCATGCCCGGTGGTGACATGCATCTCATTCGGCAGCCAGATCCAATTTCCGGTCGCACGAAAAATAACCATTGCGGGAATCAGCGCCAGCAATCCGGCGATGAACAGACCGGAAAGAACTGTGGCAATCGCCTTTCGCTTTTCTCGTATCAACAACCCAATTGCGCCAACCAGTGGAAGCGCAGAAATGAACGCGTTCGCCGGACGAACCAGGAAGGCAACGGCAGAGAAAAAACACAAAAACAGGAAACTCGCAGCGCTCTTTTTGGCCATCAAATAGCAAAAAAGACCGCAGGCAAGCAGCAGCATCGCCTGGGAAAGGACCTCAGAAAGTAAATAACTGTTATAAACGCCCAGCAATACCATCCCAAGCGCAAGTTCAGCGATCAGAAAAGCAAACCAGGGTGAAATCAGCCAACACAGCAACCCGATTGCCAGCAAAAAGCTGAAGGCAAGGAAGATTTTTTGCGCTCGCGCAACCTGCAGCAAACCACGCGAATCGCCGGCCTGGTCTCGCAACAACAAATCTTCCCGCTCAATCAAGGCTGAGCGGCCTTCCGCTGAACGCCAATAGTCCAGATCGGAACTGTGGCCGGTCAGCGTCATCACATCCTCAATAAAACGCGGATAGCCCGGCGTTCGGATGGATTGTGCATTGTATGGCTCAATATAATCCGCGGTATCCATTCGGACACCATAAAAATCTTTTTCCGACCAAAAATAGGTTCCGATATTCAGCGCCAGAACGACGCCCGCCAACGCATAAAGCAAGCCATGCTTGATTTTAGCTCGATAGAGAAACAGGATACACACCGCAAGAACGAACAGCAAGACCGCATTCCGCTGCAGGACCGGATATCCCAACAGGAAAGAATCTCCTTCGACATTTTCAGGAACAGAAAGGGGTTGACCGGGCAGAAGAAGCAGGATCAGAACCAAAACGCTAATCACAAGCCCGCTTGTCACGCTATAGCGGCAAAATTGATCCAGCACAGGCTGATTACGGCGCACCTTCGCTGCCAGCCAGAGGATTCCTATCAGAAGACCAAGTCCGAGAGAAATACCGGTCAGCGGCAACAAAAAGCGCATCCGAATGATGCAAGGGGTAAGTACTGTCCAGGTTCGATCAACGCCGCCTGGATCTGCATGATCGGTAGTTGAAAAATAGAGATTGTTATTTTCCAAAACCTGGAAGCGTCCGCCGCCCAGTTCTTTGATATCTCTTGACAGATCCTGATTCACGGCCAGCAGCGGCGGAGAAAGGACCTGAGCACCTTCCATCAGAAAAAGCGGAAGATTCAACCGGGCAACGTCCTCATTAGGGATCATCGCAAACCAGGCATAGCCGCTATCCTGTTGAATTCCACTCAACTCATCCTGTTGCCAGATTGGGAGAAAACTCCCCGTTTTATTTAAAATCGCAAGCAGTGCAGGAACAAAGCTGAGTGTAAAAAGGATAAACAAAACTTTCAGCCAGGGTGAAGTCGCGCGTTCGGATTTCATGCGATTGATTGTACCAGAATGGATTGCCGCTAACCGGCAAAATGTAAATGAGAGAATTGCACCATAAAATAAGCCTGCAACGGCAGGGAAGCGCCGATAATCAAACGGTCAAGCCAGGTTCGTTTCCCCAGGAATCCCATCAGCATATAACAGGGGATAAATGCGATCACAAACCGCCGCATCGAAAGCATGCTGCCGCTCAGCAATGGGATCAAATATGAAAAAAGCGTATAAAAGCACGATCTCCGTCACAATCGGTTCGTTTATTTATACAACCCCGCGCTGGTCGCCAGTTCCTGGATTTGTTCCGTGATCGCCTGCCGCCGCTCGGCCTGTACCACCAGCGTCAGTGATTCGACCAGCTCTTCAATATTATCTTTGGCCTCTTCCAACAGGTTATAGCGAATCGAATTCTCCGCTTCAATCGATTCGAGAATAATCTCCTGAAAAACAAGCGAGGTCAGATGATTATACGCAAAATTAATCATCCTTTGTGGATTACCTTCAATAATCGGTTCCGGCCATTCTACCGTACTTTTCGTTTGTGAAGCGTCAATTTCCTGTGGAATCAGACGCTCAATTCGAGACTTAAACGTTCCGCGGGGACGTTTCCGAAAGGCCAGAATTTCCACGCTCCGAATCGTTCGATCCGTCAAACCCTCAAGCCAGCCCATCACAAACTCATGCGCCTTCCGATAATCCGGCAGCGAACCGGAACTGAGCGACCCACCATCCTGAAAACGGATCCCACTTTGGCGCATACTCGAACTCAAGCGGGTCCCAAAAGACAGCACCATCGTCGGAAAAACCTGCGTTTCAAGCCAGGACAATGCCTGGACCGCCAACGTTTTGTTATACGTTCCGCACATGCCGCGATCACTCCCCAACACGACCAGAAGGGCCTTTCCCTGCTGGTCTTGCCTGAGAGCAGTATTCATGAATGGCTTACGACCGGTATGTTGGTTCAGATAAGCCAGAATCTGAAAAAAATTCTGCTTATAGGTGTTTAGATATGTTTTGCGGTTCCCTGCCATCTGCAGAGTACTTAACGAAAGGATTCGCAGGGACGCCAGCAATGGTTCGATATTTTGCAGATTATCAAGTCTGCTTTCAGCCTGGCCTTCAACGTCGGACATTCGTTCCTAACACTTTTCGATCTGATCTAATTTCCAAATGAACGTCACAGCGCCTCCCAACGAATACCCTTTCCCGGCAGAATCCGAGTCTGTCGGAGCGCTGCTGGTCCTTTGGACATGCATATGAGCTTTGCAATGCGCTTTGATGATTTCAAGCACTTCCGGAACACTCTCTTCTTTTACTGCGATGAAAATCGTTATCTGGCTTTGGCGCAACATCCCGCCTTTTGTCTCGTTGAACGTCGCTGAATATCCGGCGTTAACCAGTGCCTCCAGCACAGCGTTTCCTGAATATTTAGGAACCACTGTCATAATCATTTTCATTCCACTCTCTCCTCACGTTTTTCCCAATGTGCCAGAAATTGTTTAAGCGTGGCATCCAGCAGCATGACCAACTCAGGTTCCAATTTCCGATGATACCTAATACTATCAATTATTTGCGGTTCCTGCCAGTCAATGAATTCTAACAATTCTTTTGAAAAAACGGGAATGTCCGAGACTTCTACGTCATCCATAAAGTCATGGGTTATTGCGTGAAAAAGAATGACCTGCTCTGTCATCGGCTGGGGAGCGTGCGCGCCCTGTTCCAGCAGCTTCTGCAGGCGCATCCCACGTTGGATCTGCTGTCGCGTCGCTTCATTCACTTCAGTTCCAAAGCGGGAAAACCGCGCCACCTCATCATACTGCGAGAGTTCCAGTTTTAAGGGACCGACAACGGATTTCATCGCGGACTCCTGTGCCGAACCGCCAACCCGGGAAACAGATCGTCCGATATCGATCGCCGGCTTCTGCCCCTTGTTGAACAAATCGGCGTCAAGCACGATCTGCCCGTCCGTGATTGAAATCAGGTTCGTCGGA
>CALCQT010000203.1 GCA_937894825.1 uncultured Anaerolineaceae bacterium | reverse complement strand
ATGATAAGCGGCTTAAGATACATAGGAGGAATATTTATCAATGAAGAAATTTTCAGCAATGGTCAGATTTGTGAAAAGGTTCAATTCCTGATGAATGAATGCGATTCCGGCGTTGGTTGCGTCCCGGGCGGTTTTGGGCAGATAGGGCTTGCCCCGAAGCAGAATTTGACCATCATCCGGAATATGAACTCCGCCTAAAATATTCATGAGCGTCGACTTGCCGGCGCCATTTTCTCCGGTAAGTCCAATAATCTCGCCCTTTTTTATGTTGAAAGAGACATTGGATAGCGCGTGAACGCCATAAAACGCTTTTGAGATGTTTTTGAATTCAATAATATTCTCGGCCATTTTGTTCATGCCTCCTTTTCATGTTCTTGAAAATGATGAATTGCTTCCTTTTTGTCATCCGCGATGAGGATATTTTTAGAAAGTTTCATCCGGGTGACATCGATATAGGCAGCGACCATGATTGCAGCGCCTTTCACAATATTGATCGTGGCATAATTCAGCCGCATATGGTTCAAAACATTTCCCAGTAAAACAAAGAACAGCACACCAAAGATCGTGCCGGTGACTTTTCCTTTGCCGCCATACATACTTGTTCCGCCAATCACCGTCGCACCGATGATATCCATCAGGATGGTTGCCCCGAGCGTGGGCCGTCCGGCCATCATACGCGTCGTGTAAAGCAGGGTCCCGATCGCAGTACTGAAAGCGATGGCTATGTAAACAAAAATTACAATTTTGTCATTCGGAATGCCGGAGATCCGGCTGGCCTTGGGGTTCATGCCAACGGCATAAATCCATTTTCCCAGTTTTGTTTTGCTGAGAATAAAATGCGCGGCGATACATTGTGCGATGACGATAAAACTTCCGATGCTGAAAACCGAGAAAACGTTATCATTGCCGATCGTAATATACGCGTCCGGCAAGCCGGTGATATTCTCCGAAGCCGTCAGGAAGATGGCGACCGCGCTCAATAACATCTGAAACACGAGCGTCACCATGAAATTTGGCATTTTGAATTTTGAGATCAGCAATCCGTTGAGGAGTCCGATCAAAACTGCAAACAATAACATGATCAGGATCGAGAGAGCTATGGAAAGCGGAATGCTTTCAATCCCCGATCCATTTTCAAATAGCACCTTTCCCCAAAGCGGGCTGTTGGAAAAAACATTGGGGTTCAATTTTCTGCAGACGACCGCACTGCCGATCACACTCAGAAATCCGATCAGACCAACCTGAGAAAGATCAATCCCGCCGATCAGCAGAACAAACATCTGACCGATTGCAATTGCCAGTAAAGGCCACATATTCGAAAATATGTTTTCAATGTTCCTTTGAGAACCTAAAACCGGAATAAACAGCCAAAGAATCAGGAAACAAACAATACTTAGATAAAGGACAAAATAATCGGACAGCAATAGTTTTTCAAGAATCTGAGAAAGCTTATTCTTCTTCAATTTTTGCATTTTGCATTCCTTCAAGTTAGCGGGCATCTTTCTGTCTTCGAAAAACGCGGTTCACAAAAGACTTGCAACATAGATTCACAAACCGCACTCTTCGAAACAGGTCCTTTAAGAAAAGAGGATATCTGTGGAAAATGGTTTACGGTGATTCAAGAAATTTCTCTCTCCTGCAGCCGTTGGGACAACCATTGTTTTTAGATATCCTCTCTTTTCATTTATGACGAAAGATTATTTATTGCCCCACATGTCGTCATGGCGTTCCGCCAGATTACCCTGGGTCAGTGCAAAACCGGGATCAGCCAGCCATTCATTCGGTTCTGTTTCACCCGCGAGGATCGCGTCCAACAATGCGGCCAAAATGGTATCGGCTTCATAGTACAGGTCCTGCACACCGGTGCCGTCAATCCAGCCTTCATCGATCAGGATACCGGCCGATTTGTCACCATCCAGCCCACCCATGATCACATGGTCTTCATGTCCGACCTTCTGCCATTTTCCGAGCGGTTCAAGAACAGCCTGGATGACCGGGAAAAGGAAATCAGAGCTGGTGAACAGGAAATCAACTTCCGGATTCGCCTGCACGGCCGCAGTCAGGTTCGTCAGTGTCACGTCAGCATCCCACTTGGAATCGACTTCGATCACGGGATTGAAGAGTTCCGGGGCTTTTTCGACAGCGGCGTAAAAACCTTCTTTACGGTAGACGGCATTCGGATCACCAAGATCACCAACAATGATCAACGGGGTCAGTTTGTTGCCGGTGGCTTCAAATTTTTTCTGAGCTTCAGAAACCATGTAGTCCACGGTCTCTTCAGCGATTGCTTTGTTATCAGCAACGATCACCAGGTTGTTCGCGTCTTCGCTGGAAGGGGGACGATTGAAAATCGCAATCGGCACACCGGCTTTGTTACATTCTTTCGCGATCGTGACCGCTGAGTCACCATCCTGCGGAATGATCAGCACACCGTCAACACCGGCGGCAATTGCATCACGGACCTGCTCCAGCTGCTTATTGGCGTCTTCATTCGCGTTGTATTCCAACACTTCAATGCCCGCTTCGGTCAGGGACTCAATAATCGCTTTATGACCGGCAACCCAAAATTCGGTCTCAAGGTCCTGATAACCAAAGGCGATTTTCTTCCCAGCAAGATCCTGTGCCGAGACAGAACCAACAGCCAACAAAGAAACCATCAGAATGGCCAAAGCAAATAATACGGTTTTTTTCATCTTATTCCTCCTGCTATGAAAAATTATGTAAATGTGGAAACGATAGTTTTCCATTTTCGTTTTTTTATTTTATAATCGAAAAAAGGAATTGTAAATACCAACATCTTTTATTCTATACCACTTTTTTTGTTTGCTTTTTTCATCCCTGCTGTAATTTGTCCTTATATTTACTGTATTTCTTCCCTGATTCGCATTACATATTTCTCTTTTCATATTTGAATTTCAAAATTATGTTGACGAGGAAGGAATCTGTATATAAGATAGATAGATAGATAGATGGATAAATAAATCAGCGGTATAGAAAATAACAATGGTCGTAATCTTTTCAGATAATTCAGAGAATATCAAATATTTGATTCAAACAATCAAAGAGCATTGCGGCGCAGTGGAAGAATGCGTCCAAATTTTGCCCTTCCTTAAAGCCGCCGAAGCGAAGACGCAAGTTAATACCATCATTGATATCTCTTTGTTGCCTGAGGAACGAATTTTAGAAATAGCCGCTTGCCGGGCAACCGAACAAGCCGTTTTTTATTCCAATTCTCCCACTGTTGAACTGGCTTGCCTGCTGATGGAAAACAATGTCACACGATTTCTAATTGATCCCGAGCGACAGCTTCCTATATTTTTCCGTCCGGCAGATACACAAAAAGGATTGCCAGGCATCAAGAGGTATATCGACAGCCATTTTACCGAATACGTCACGCTGGATCTTTTATCAAAGGAATTCGCCATTTGTCCATCGCTGATCTCAACGAAGTTCAAAGAACTCCATGGTCAAACGATCACGAAATATATTTGTTTCTTACGAATTGACCTGGCAAAAAAATTGCTCCGGGCATCAGACAAAAAGATATATGAGATTGCTCAAATTTGCGGCTTTTCTTCGTCAAAATATTTCATATCCGTTTTCAGGAAAGCCGCCGGCATGACACCGGAGCAATTCCGGAAAATCTCCGCATCGGATTAAAAAAAGCCGCAGCAACCTGCGGCCATATCCATTTCACGAAAAACTATATCTCAAAAACCACTTTCATCGCCTGCCCCGCACGGGCCAGTTCGACGCCTTCCGCGAAATCTTTCAGCGGAAGGACATGAGTCACCAGCTTCTCTGCCGGAATCAACCCTTTTGCAATGTAACGGATGGATTCATCATAGTGACGCGGCGCAAATCCAGTCGTCCCGATCACATGGAGCCCGCGATAATGGATTTTATTCGTATCCAGGGTCACGTTGCAGTCGGCATGAGGAAGCCCTCCGAAGAAAGCGATCCGCCCGGCTTTCCGCGCAACCTCAATCGCCTGAACCTGCGTCACCGCGACCGGATTGGCCGTGATCACAACATCCACGCCTTTCCCGCCCGTCAACTTCATAATTTCTTCAATCAGATCCGTTTTGGAAGAATCGATCACAGCGTCCACTCCGAAGTCTTTCACCATCTCCAAACGCGATGCGGCAATATCGGCGACATAAATTGTCGCCGCGCCTCTGGCCCGCGCCACTGAGACGTGAATCGCGCCGATCGGACCGGCGCCTATGATGAGCAGACTGTCGCCGTCATGAACATTCAATTTTTCCTGCGCATTGATACAGGAAGACGGCGGTTCGCCCACCGCAACATGTTCCATGCGTACCCCATCAGGAATTCTTCGAATCACGCCATTGTCGAGGGCTTCCCTGGGAATGGCGATATATTCCGCAAAACCACCCGGCCAGTGCTGAGCCAGTTCCCGCAGGTTTTCACAGAATTCAAGCTCACCGCGGACACAAAATTCGCAAGTCCCGCAATAAACATTCGGGCCGACGCATAGCGCTTCGCCCGGTTTAAAATCCCCGTTATAGCTCGGTCCGATTTCAGCGACGATCCCGCTGATTTCATGCCCCAAAACAGCCGGGAATTGAATGTTTTTATGACCGGACCGCAGCGTTCGCAGATCACTTCCGCAAAGGCCGCAATACTTCACGTTAAGCAGGATGCCTTCCTCCGGACATTGCGGTTTTTCGACATCCTGATAGACATATTCATTCGGAGCCAGCAACACAACAGCTTTCATCAATACCCTCTCAATCATATTTATTGTAAGAAACACTTTCGTTGGATACGTCCATCGCTCTGGTATATTCCTTGTCACTCAGGATCAGGGAGATGAACAACGATTCGATAATGCACAATTCAGCAATCCGTTTTGATATCACCTCCCCATTGACGCTCTCCGCAAAAGAGGCGGTAAACAAAGAATAATCAGCCCGTTTCGCCAGTTGCGACATGGGAAAATTCGTCAGCGCGATTACTTTCACACCCTTTTTCCTGGCGTTCGTTGCGACATTCACCACATTTTTTGTTTTCCCGGAGTGGGAGATACAGATTACCACGTCATCTTTTTTCAGCAGTGAACAACACAGGATGTTCATTGTGTCCGTGTCGCTGGCCATGTAGCAGCGCCGTCCGATCCTGATTAACTTGTTATAGATTGCACTGGCAACAATCGCAGCATCGCCGACCCCGACACATAATACGGTTTCGGCCTTTTTCAGCGCGTTGAAAGCCTCCTCAAACTGTTTCATATCAATCGCGCTATACGAAGATCCGCCCATATCGAATGTTCGCTGCAGCACATCGAAAACGCTGTCATTTTTGCTGTAGGATTTTGCGACGCTGACAATCTGGCTGCCCTCGGAATTAACAATTTCATCTTTCAGTTCAGAATATGTCTCAAAACCAATTTTTTTCGCAAACCGGCAGATTGTGGCTTCGCTGCACCCGGCGCTGCTCGCCAGTTTGGAAATTGTCAGTTCCTTGATTAAGGCAGGTTCTTTCGTAAAATAATCCGCGGCTTTACGTTCTGCCGGCTTCAACGATGAATAAATGGCTTTTATTTTGATCTCAATATGACGCGGCAACCCGGATTCCTGTTCTTCTAACATAACCATCCCCTTTCATTTCTGTTTTTATTTATCCAGTTCCTGTGTAATTCTCCTGTTTTTTTCATTACCCAAAAAGTTTTCAAATCAAAGTACCGAATCAACAGAACCTTGCTCATTTGCAATAAATCCAGGGTAAATCACATCGATAATCCCCTGCCGGATAAGGCTTAACCGGCCACGTTCCGGCGGCGGACAATACCATACCGCCACGCTCTCCCGCCATCACCAACTCTTCCACTTTTGCACCGGTCACCGTGATAAACCAGTCGAAACATTGTGTTTCCTTAATTAGTTGATTTTCAATCAGCGGCTGAGAACTTCCCATGAAATAGCCGGTAGTTGCGCCCGGGTAATGATTAAAATATTCCTCTGTTAAACCTGCATCTTCCAAAATGGGACGGCGAGCGGAAACTACTTCTCCCATCCCTGTTCCTGGGATACATAACGATGCGGTAACAGCCAGACATTGATTCAGCAATTCATATTTTTCCGCAAGCTGCTTGGGAATATCATTGCCATAGACAGCCATACGGGAAATATTGCAGTGCAGCCCAAACTTGTCCGCAGCCGGCGCCAATAGCAGGATCTGTTCCAATTTTTTGTCCGAAGCATTGGGATGACGGTATTTGCTGATACGCTCATCGCTCCCCACCAAAAGGACCTTCGGAACCATAGTTTCCCTGCCGTAGGCATAAAGGATCATCGCGGCAATTTCCTGTTCGGTCATTCCCGGCCGCACATTATCCGCGATCTCAAAAAGCATCCGATCACACAAGGCGCCCACTTCGTGATAGCGTTGGATCTCCGCAGGGGTATAAGGCGTATGCAAATCCACAAAGTCGTCAAACCGATAATCAGTCCCGTGGATCGGAATGTCACTGACGATCTTTTTGCCCCGCAGCAGATTCATGGCCGCAGCCTCTCTGGATTCATCGCACCAGCGGATTTTATGAACTTCGATATCCAGACCACGCAATTCATCATCATAAATCCGGTCCGCGTCCATGGTCTGAGCAATCAGGAAAACCGTGTCCATCGTAACAACCAGGATGCCGTAACCAACGTCGGTTGAACGAAATATTTTATTATCGCCGCCGAATGTGAACCATGCAAAATTATCACGGCGTGCAACCACAGCGCCTTCATAGCCATTTTCAGCCATATAGCGGCGTAGTTTTAGCTTTTTATATTCAAAATCCGAAATATTTATACGGTTCACTGCGTGCGATCCTGTGTTTTTTCAAGAATTATAAAGCATTTTATGCTTCTGCAGTGGAATAATTTTATCAACGAGGCATAAGAATGTCAACAAAGAAAGGTGATAAATGTCAGTTTTTATATTTATTTACGAAATTAGAAAATTTTTGTTAAATTTCATATATAATTGGTCATATTGAAATTTTTGCTTCCCAATTTTATTCACTTACGGGCTCATATCCCGATAGTTATTCATTCGCCAGGAGGAAAAAGAAGATGATGGATCATAAAGTAAAGGTTGGTTACGCGCCGACAAGAAGAAGGATTTTTAGTGCAGCTGACGCGGTAAAATATAAAAATATTATCGCCGATAAACTGAGGAGTTTGCAGGTCGACTTCGTTGATATTGAAGATATTAACGACGAGGGGTTACTCCGCAGCGCAGAGGATGTGGACAAAGTCGTCAGGAAATTCAAAGGGGCCGGCGTAAATGCCCTTTTTATTCCTCACTGCAATTTCGGCTCAGAACATAGCTGCGCGAAAGTGGCCAAAGCGCTTGGTGTTCCGGTCCTGCTATGGGGACCGCGGGATGAGGCGCCCCTGGAAGACGGGTCAAGACTGCGCGACACGCAATGCGGTTTGTTTGCAACGGGAAAGGTCTTGCGCAGAATGCGGGTACCTTTCACCTATCTCCCCAATTGTCGTGTCGAAGATGAACTGTTTGAAAAGGGAATCAAGTTGTTTATCGCCACAGCGAATGTCGTCAAAGAATTCCGCAGAACCAGAATCCTGCAAATCGACACCCGCCCCAACGATTTTTGGACCATGATGGTCAACGAAGCCGAGCTGCTTGAAAAATTCGATATCCAGGTATTCCCGATCACAATCGTTGAATTGACGGACCGGGTCAAAAAGCTGGAAGCTTCCGATGATGAGGATGTCCGCCAGACGCTGGAATTTATCAACACCAATATGGACGTACGGGTCCCTGAAGCGGCAGCCAGAAAAGTTGCCTGTCTGAAAGTAGCCATGAAACGGTTTGCCGAAGAAAACCACTGCAACGCGATCGCGATCCAATGTTGGGACGCGCTGCAACAGGCGCTGCACCTGATGCCCTGCTGTGCCAACGCCTTGCTCACGGAAGAAGGGCTTCCAGTCGCCTGCGAAACCGACATCCATGGCGCAATCACATCTATCATGGTACAGGCCGCCGCAATGGGCAAAACGCCCTCCTTCTTTATCGATTGGTCGATCCGCCATCCAACCAATGATAACGGCGAATTGCTCCAGCACTGCGGCCCCTGGCCAATTTCTCTGGCCAGAGAAAAAGCCAAATTGGACCGGCCTTTTGCGTTCCCGGAACATTGTCCCGGCTCCGTTGTAGCGGAAATCAAAGGGGGCGAAATCTCAATCGCCCGTTTTGACGGTGATAACGGCGAATATGGCATTCTCCTGGGTACGGCCGTTGGTATTGAAGGGCCCAAGACACATGGCACTTACATGTGGATCGAAGTTCCGAATTGGCCCAAAGTTGAATCCATGATCGTGAAAGGCCCCTACGTTCATCACGCCTCCGCCATTCATGGCGATGTTTTGCCGGTATTGTTGGAATCGCTGACCTATATTCAGGGTGTTCGTCCCGATTTTTATGATGAAGATCAGGAAAAGAAGACCAGAAACTATTTGTTTGAATAAAGGATAAGCGTGAGTTCGTTGTTTTTTTATGGCAAAAAACAACGAACTCAC
>CALCQT010000202.1 GCA_937894825.1 uncultured Anaerolineaceae bacterium | reverse complement strand
AGAAAACGAGGAACATTTGTTGAGTTCAGTGTTTTCAGCGCTGAAACATCGGTTGATTGGAGCATTATTGGCGACAGGAAAGAGTTGACAATTTATGGTTCTCATATAAGTGGCCAGGAAGGATATCCTGTTGCAATAAGTATGTTGGAAAAAGGGATAATCAAAGTAGATGATATTGTCACCCATACATTTAATTTGAAGGATTGGAAAAAAGCTTTTGATATGGCTTACGCTGGTGAGGAATCAATTAAGGTCGTTTTGGTTCCGGAACTCTGATTTAACAGTCTTCGACTATGATATGGGGTACATTTTGAACAAAACACAAAATGCACCCCATATCAAATATAAGCAGTGGAATCGAGGGTACATTTTGAAAAAAACTGATCGTAAAGTGCTCAATATATTAAGTGAAACATATCACTTTATTCCCGTAATATGAGGGTAATCCTCCATATTGTAGATAAACGCCATTTAATCAAATTTTCGAGAATTTCTATCTAAATATATAATAAGCAGGTTTGGCATGAAAAAGTATATCGTTACGATCGATCAAAGCACTTCCGCCAGTAAAGTATTTCTATTAGATGAAAAGGGTGAGATCATTCGGCGGTTTTCAAAACCACATCAGCAATTTTATCCAGCTCCAGGTTATGTGGAACATGATGCTGAAGAAATCTACCAAAATGTTGTTGAGGGGGTCTCAGCTGTTTTGACAGGAATTGATTTGCGGGAAGTTGGCGGAATCGCGATCAGCAACCAACGGGAAACAACAGTTTTTTGGGATCGAAAAAGTGGTAAGCCGGTTTGCCATGCAGTGGTTTGGCAGGATGTGCGCGGAGAAAAAATTGTTCAAGAGTTATCTGAGCAAAAGAAGCAGGTACTACAGAAAACAGGGCTGGCTCTTTCTGCGTATTATCCAGCGGCTAAAGCGGCTGCAGTGTTTCGTGAGGCTCCGGACCTTTGGGAACGGGCAAGGGGCGGTGAAATTTGCTTGGGAACCGTTGATAGTTACTTGATTTATCGGTTGAGCGGGTGTAAGCTCCATGCGACGGATGTTTCGAATGCAAGCCGAACGCAGTTATTCAATTTATCTTCTTTGAAATGGGATGATGAGCTCCTTTCACTGTTTAATATCCCTGTCGAGGTCATGGCTAAGCAAATTCTTCATTCCGACGCGATTTTCACAACCGTGACTTGCAAAGAAATACCGTTCGATATCCCTATTGCTGGAGTAATGGGGGACAGTCACGCGGCATTGTTTGGTAATGGTTGTCACATTAGCGGTGCAGCCAAAGCTACTTATGGAACTGGTTCATCGGTCATGCTTAATGTTGGCTCCAACCCAATTCTCTCATCAAATGGTCTTTCAGCCTCGGTAGGTTTTGGCTTTAAAGGAAATATTTGTTTTGTTTTGGAAGGTAATATCACCTGTTCGGGAGATACGTTGGTGTGGCTGCGTGATGAATTGAAGCTAATTGATGACGTGAAAGACGTTGAGAAGATTGCTGCAACTGTACAGGATACACAAGGAGTATGCCTGGTTCCGGCATTTTCAGGTCTTGGAGCTCCCTATTTTGATGGGAATGCTCGGGCGTTAATTTGCGGCATAAATCGCAGTACGACAAAAGAACATATCCTGCGTGCTGCATTGGAGTCGATTGCCCATCAAAACGCGGATTGTTTGGATGCGATGAAAAAGGATTTCGGCAGAGACATCGATCAAATTTACGCGGATGGGGCTCCTACCGCCAATAAACTCTTAATGCAGATGCAGGCTGATTTTGTTCCGTGTGAAGTGATTTGCTCTCAATCCAGTGAACTTTCAGCCTTAGGCGCAGGCTATATGGCTGGAATAACTACGGAAGTTTATGCCTCCTTTGAAGAGATTGAACATCGAAAACAAAAAAACAAAAAATATATACCAATATTGCCCGAAATTAACCGCAAGCAGTTGCGGGACGATTGGAAGGGTGCCGTCTCAAAAGCCAGATACTAAAGACAAAAACTGATAAAAATATCCGATAATCTTGATCTGAAGAATTCTATTTTTGTAAGAACCAAAGTTCATTTCATACCTGCTGACTATGACTTGGTAATAATGTGAGAAATTTTCTAAAGATCAAGGCTGACCTGACCGCCTCCATTGGGCAGTCAGGTCTTTTTCTATTTAATCTCAAACTTCTTGTCTCGATTCTCGTCTCTTTACAAAACTCCTGTTCGCGACGTGACATTTGTCATGTTGACAAATAAACCTCGATCCGCTAAGGTTAATGCAACCGGTTGCATTAACCTTAGCGCTGATTCTACGAGAAATGAAATGTAGAAAACGCCTTTGGAAGAAAACAATACGCAAACGGTTGCACGGAGGAGCGATGGCGGTTACGATCCATGACATAGCGAAAAAAGTTGGTGTTTCACCATCCACGGTCTCCCGTGTGATCAATGGCAAAGCGACCATCTCCAGCGAAACGAAGGAAAAGATCTTCGCCGCCATGGAGGAACTGAACTTCCACCCGAGCAGCCTGGCGCGGAACCTCGCCACAGGCAGCTCCCAGGCCATCGCATTGATCATCAATGCCGAAGACACGAAATCATTCGCAAATCAATTCTTCAACCGCAGCGTGTTCGGGATTGAAAAGATCGCACAGGCCAGAGGATTTAACCTGATCATCACGAACGACAATTCAGCGGACGGTTCGCCGGTTGAACAATTGGTCTACGCAAAAAAAGCGGACGGCATCATCATTCCTCCCGCCATTGTTACCCCAAAGTTGATTTCCCGGCTCAGAAAACTGCATTTTCCCTTCGTCATCCTGGGTGAACCGGCAATTTCAAAGAATGAGGTCAATTGGGTTGACGTGAACAATGCGCAGGGGAGCGAACTTGCCGTCCAGCATTTGGCTGCGCAAGGCTATCAATCCATTGCGTTTATTGGTGAGAGTCAGGACCTGGTTTTCATGCGAAACCGGGTGAACGGTTTTCGTACCGGTTTGGAAGCGCAGCGCCTGGAGCTTACGGACGGGTTCATTGCGGAATGTGACGGCACGCATGAGAGCGCTTGCCAGGCTGCTTTAGCGCTATTGGAAAAGAACCTTCGGCCGGATGCGTTCATTTGCAGCGATAACGCGATCGCTTATGGCGTGATTTCCGCGGTAAAGAAAAAAGGGCTGCACATACCGGGTGAAATCGGTGTTGTTACTTTTGATAATTATCCGCTTGCCCTCTATATGGAACCCAACCTGACGGCAGTCGATATCGACACCTTTCTGCTTGGGGAGCAGGCCGCCGCGATCCTATTCAAATCGATCGAAGAAAATGGCAATCTCCAACAGATCCTGATCAACACGCGGTTATTTGAACGAGAATCAACAAACAGAAAAAACTGATTTTGACGACGAACAAAACTGAAGGGAACGAACAAATTGTGAACATTGCAGCCATTTGCCATCGGGGAACCAGAGAATTCATTTATCCGGCCGCCAGAAATCAGCTTGTGTTCCGGCTTTCCGCCGCGAGAGCGGACATAGCCGCTTGCCGGCTGCTGTATTGGAAACGCAGTGACCCTTATCCGGAATCTGTCAGATTCCAGCCGCTTGATCTTGTCTACCGGGATGCGCTGCATGATGATTTTCGTACGACAGTTCGGTTCAATGAGCCGGTGCACTATATCAAATATTATTTTGAGCTGACCGGAAAAGATGGCGAAGTGGCTTATGTCACGGATTACGGCCTCAGCAGCGAAAAACCGGATGCGGGCTTCTTCGAATTCTTATATGCGAACGAAGAGGATGTGCTCCGGACACCGGATTGGGCGAAGGGAATCGTGTTTTATCAGATTTTTCCGGACCGGTTCTGCCACGGTGGATCAGGAAAAAGAGATCAAACATTGGTTCCGTGGGACAGCATCCCGACTTACGACAACTATTTTGGCGGCGACCTGCGCGGAATTCTTGAAAAATTGGATTATCTAAGCGAATTGGGCGTTGATTGTATTTATTTCACGCCGGTTTTCAAGGCGGAATTCAACCATAAATATGCCACGACGGATTACTATTCGATTGATCCGGGCTTCGGGGCCATGGATGACTTCGTTGCGCTGGTCGAAAAGGCGCATGCGCATGGCATAAAGATTATTCTGGATGGCGTTTTTAACCATGTCGGGCGCAGTTTCCCGCCTTTCGCGGATTTGCTGGAGAATGGCGAGAAGTCCCCATATAAAGACTGGTTCTTTTATTCGTCACTGCCGCTCACGATGTCCCCGTTGAACTACGAATGTGTCGGCGATTATGCCTACATGCCGAAACTGCGCACCAGTCACCCGGATGTCCGCAGGATGATCCTGGATGTGATGCTTTATTGGATCGAGAAAACGGGGATTGATGGCTGGCGGCTGGACGTGGCGGATGAAGTCGAGCGCGCCACCTGGCAGGTGATCCGCACAGAATTGAAACGGCGGCATCCCGGCGCGCTTTTACTGGGGGAAACCTGGACCGACGCCTATGATTTGGCTGGCTCCGGTGACCAGATGGACAGCGCCATGAATTATCTTTTCCGCAGTGCCTTGATTGACTGGGTGGCGAAAGGGAATATCTTGCCGACGACCTTCGACAGCCGGATCAACCGCATGCTTTCTAAATACAGTGACGAATTAAACTCAGGTCTCTATAACCCGATCGACAGCCATGATACCGCGCGCTTTCTGTATGAAGCCGGCGGAGATAAGAACAAACTGCGCATGGCGGCAGCATTCCAGATGACTTTCTGTGGGGCGCCGGCTGTTTATTATGGCGATGTAGTCGGCATGAGCGGCGCCAATGACCCTGACTGCCGCGGCGGGATGCTCTGGGACGCGTCAAAACAGGACCAATCGCTGCTGGCCTGGTACAAAAAGCTGATCCGGCTTCGTCATGATCTGCCAGCCCTTCGTTTTGGGACGTTTCGTTCGATTTTATGTGATGATGGCGATAATGTCTATGGGTTTATCCGCCAATATCAGGGCGAAACCGTTTATGTCGTCTTCAACCTTGGTTCTGCCCCAACGGCGGTCACGCTGCCGCTGCTGGACGGAACCGGGCGCTATGGCAGCCTGCTGGATTCGACCGAATTGGTCGCGGAATCGGTTGATGCTGTCGGGAATTTTTACAACTCGGATATCACGGACTATAACGCTCAGACGATCCTGTCAATGGGTGCGTGGTCTGTGCAAATAATAATAAAGGAGTAAAAAGATGAAAACAAATAAAAATGTTCTGGCGCTTATTATCGCGGTGACTGTTCTTTGCCTGTCAGCGATCACAGCCGGCGCAATGGCGCCAGAACCACAAACTGGAGAAATCGTTATCGATTTCTGGCACCATTATAGTGCCCAATCCGCTGAGAATGAAACACTGATGAATGTCCTCATTCCTCAATTCGAAAGCGAGAATCCGGGGATCAAGGTGAATGCGGTCTCTCATGAATGGGCTGAGCTGCATGACAAGATTCTGATCAGCGCCAGCACGGGCAGTCTGCCGGACGTCGCCCGCACCGACATCGCCTGGCTGCCTGAATTCCAGAAGATGGGCGTGTTGGTCGCTCTGGATGAAGCGCTGCCGGATTTTGCGGATGTCTCCGGACAGCTTCTTGACAGTGCCATGAGCACCGCGAAAATCGGTGACCATTATTATGGTCTCGGTCTGAATACGAACACCAAGATTCTTTTCTACAATGAACAAATGCTGGCGGATGCCGGCGTGGCGGTTCCGACCACCACCGATGAATTGGTCGCTGCCATCCGGACGATTGCGGGAAAGAACGCTCGCGGCCAACAGATCTGGGGCTGGAATGAGCCGGGTCTTTCAGGCTGGAACATTGGTCCGTTTATCTGGACCTGGGGCGGCGCTTTCACGAATGAAGATCAAACCGTCGCCTCCGGCTATCTCAACAGCCCTGAGACGATTGCGGCCATCGAAACCTTTGCTGAGCTATACAAAGAGGGTGCGCTGACCGGTTTCAATAGCGGTGATATCCCGATGACGGATGGTTTCGGCACCGGACGTTACGCCATGATGCTGGAAGGCCCCTGGAAAATTGCCGAGCTGAATGGCGCGTATCCCGATGTTGCTTATGGTACCGCTCCGATGCCGGCAGGCGATGGCGGTTCCGTCTCCGTCCTGGGTGGTGAGGACATCGCCATGTTCAATGTGGCCGATCAGGATGCGGCCTGGAAATTCATGCAGTTCATGACCAGTGAATTCGCTCAGACCAAAATGGCTGAGAGCGGTCAGATCCCGGTGAACAAAGCCGCGCTCGAAAGCGAGACTGTCAAAGCGCAGTCGTTTGCCCCGTTCCTGGATGCCATCGCGACGGCTAAAGCCCGTCCGACAGTGGCCACCTGGTCGGAGATTGATAATGAACTCAATATCGCCTTGACCGCTGTTTTGAGCGGACAGAAAACCGCTCAGGCAGCGATGGATGAATTGGCCGTCATTGTGGACGGATTACTCCAACAGTAATTTTTCCTCTGTACAGGATCAGCCGGGTTTTCGCTAAAATCCGGCTGATCCCCAATTTTCAATGATTGAGGACAGCAAATATGAA
>CALCQT010000201.1 GCA_937894825.1 uncultured Anaerolineaceae bacterium | reverse complement strand
AAAATGCGAAGATCACCGATTTCATGGGCGGCGCTGCGGATACACTGATGGTTTCAGCCTCCACCAAGAATCCGGATCTGGCTGCCAAGGCTGCTTTCGAGATCAGCCGCGGCGTTTCCAAGTACGCGTATCTCTCCGGAGCCGGGATCCCGGCATGGACGGTCGATTATGACGCCAGCGAAGTCAATCCGCTGACCCAGAAAGTGGCGGATTACGCGAAGAACGCCACCTCGTTCACGCTTTGGTTTGACACGCTGATGGAAGCGGAAGACGCCGGTGAATATCTCTCCCTGCTGCAGGAGCTTTATGTGAAGAACATCACGCCGGTTGAATTTGCTGAGTTGATGGCCGAGCAGCTGGAAAATTAATCCAGAATTTAAAAACGGGTGTCCGGTCAAATGGCCGGACACCCGTTCGTTTAGGATCTTTATGAGAAATTTCAGAGAAAACCGAATCGCAACCATCGTTTTTATGCTGCCGGCGGTGCTGCTGTTTGTTGGCATCATTATTATTCCGATTTTTTTATCCATTCGATACAGTTTTCTAAAGTGGGACGGGATCACCGACGGAATTTTTATCGGGTTCAAGAATTATCTGGACCTTTTCACCTCAAAATCGATTGGTTTTCCCAAGACGCTTCGGAATGCGCTGCTGCTGGCCTTTTTATCGGTTGTGATTCAATTACCGCTTTCCCTGTTTCTTGCGATCGTATTGGCACGGGGCGTCAAAGGCGAAAAATTCTTTGTCGGTTTGTTTTTCACCCCGGTGCTGATCTCGACCGTTGTCATCGGCCAGCTGTGGATGAAAATTTACAACCCTGACTATGGTTTGATCAATGCCGGGCTGCGCGCCATTGGGCTGGACCACTGGACCCGGGTTTGGCTCGGCGATCAGAACACGGCGCTGTACGCTGTTTTCATCCCGATTCTCTGGCAATATGTCGGCTATCATATGCTGCTGATGTATGCCGGCATCAAAAATATTTCTCAGGAAATCAATGAAGCCGCCATCATTGACGGCGCTTCGGGTTTCAGCCTGGCGCGCTATATCACCATTCCTTTGCTGCGGCCTGTGCTCCAGGTCAGTATGGTTTTTGCCGTCACCGGTTCGCTGAAAGCGTTTGATCTGATCTATGTGTTGACGAATGGCGGCCCGGCGCATGCCAGCGAGGTCCCTTCGACGCTGATGGTGACACAGATTTTCGGCAGAAACCGCTATGGCATGGGCAGCGCGATTGCGGTCTTTATTATCTTTTTGTGCTTTTTCTTCGCGATTCTGATCAAGCGGCTGTTTAAGGCGAAGGAGTATTAAATGAAAAAGGGGATCGGAAATAAACTTATTTACGCTTTTTTGATTTTTTGGTCATTGGTCCAGATTTTCCCGCTTTATTGGATGTTCACCTTTTCTTTGAAAGATAACAGTGAAATATTCGGCGAAAACATGATCGGTCTGCCGCGTGAATGGCTGTGGTCAAATTATACAGCTGCTCTGACTGTGGGAAATATGGGACGATATTTTCTGAACAGCATCATTGTCACCGGCGGGACGATCCTGCTGACGACCATGGCCGGTTTGATGGCGACCTATGCGCTGACACGGCTGGTTTGGAAAGGACAGAAAGTGGTGAATGAGATTTTCATGCTGGGGCTGATGGTGCCGATCCACGCGGCCATTTTGCCGGTCCTGCTGATCCTGCGTGAATTGCGGATG
>CALCQT010000200.1 GCA_937894825.1 uncultured Anaerolineaceae bacterium | reverse complement strand
AATTCCTATCAGGCGCTGATCATTCCTTATTCAGCCTTTGCCCTTTCGATGACGATCATGATCGCCTCCAGTTTCATCATCAACCTCCCGCGAGAACTGGAGGACGCGGCTTGTCTGGACGGCTGTAATGTTTATCAGATTTTCTGGCATGTGATCCTGCCGATGCTGAAGCCCTGTCTTTCGACCATCGCGATTTTTATCTTTTTACAGGCCTGGAATGAATTAATGTTTGCGCTGGTGTTCATCAGCGATTCAAAATACCGGACGCTGTCCGTCGGGATTCAAACCCTGTCCGGTTCTTACACAACGGCATGGGGCCCGATCGGCGCCGCTCTGGTGATTGCCACGTTCCCGACACTGTTGGTCTATCTGTTTATGAGCAACAAAATTCAGGAGAGCATGATCGCCGGCGCGATTAAAGGATAATAAGGAGAGATCGATGTTTCATCATCAGGAATGCGAGCAGAAAGCCAAAGCACTTGTCGCAAAAATCAGTCAGTTGCTCTATAATTCGCCCGCGATAGAGCGACTCGACGTCCCCGAATACAATTGGTGGAATGAAGGGCTGCACGGTGTGGCTCGGGCCGGCACAGCGACCAGTTTTCCGCAGGCCATTGCGATGGCCGCCATGTTTGACCGGCAGCTGATGACGGAGGTCGGCGATATTATCGCGACGGAGAGCCGGGCGAAATATAACGAGAGCAGCCGTCATCGCGACCGGGATATTTACAAAGGACTGACGTTGTGGTCGCCCAACATCAATATTTTCCGTGATCCCCGCTGGGGGCGCGGACAGGAGACTTATGGCGAGGACCCCTATCTGACCGGTGAGCTTGGAACCGCATTCGTGCGCGGGATCCAGGGCGACGGCGCGGTCATGAAGGCTGCGGCTTGCGCCAAGCATTTTGCCGTTCACAGCGGTCCTGAAGACCTGCGTCACGCGTTTGATGCCCGGGTGTCGGAGAAAGACCTTTGGGAGACCTATTTGCCCGCTTTCGAAAAACTGGTCATGGAAGCCGGCGTTGAATGCGTGATGGGGGCGTACAACCGCGTCAACGGCGAACCCTGCTGCGGGAGCTTTTTCCTGCTGCGGGACATCCTGCGCGGCCGCTGGGGTTTCAAAGGGCATGTGGTGTCCGATTGCTGGGCGATTAAAGATTTCCATCTGTATCATCAGGTCACGACCACACCGGATGAATCTTCGGCGTTGGCGCTCAATGCGGGGTGTGATTTGAATTGCGGGGATCACTATCTGAATCTGCAGAAAGCGGTCAGCAAGGGGCTGGTGGACGACGCCACGATCAGACAGGCGGCCGAACGTCTTTTTACCACCCGTTTCAAGTTGGGATTATTTGGCGGCAGTGAATTTGATTCGATCCCGTATGAAAAAGTGGAGTGCGAAGAGCACATACAGAAAGCGCTGACCGTAGCGCGAAAAAGTTGCGTGCTGCTGAAAAATGAAAGACTGCTGCCGCTTAAAAAACAGGCGCTCAGAACGATCGGCGTCATCGGCCCCAATGCGAACAGCCGTCTGGCGCTGAAAGCGAATTATTATGGTTCTTCCTCACGGTATATTACGTTGCTGGAAGGGATCCAGGATGAAACCGCGGGAAGCTGCCGGGTCCTCTACGCCAAAGGCTGTGAACTGGTGAAGGATCGGACGGAGCCGCTGGCGAGGGCGCATGACCGGTTGGCAGAGGCACTGACGGTGGCTGAGTACAGCGATGTTGTGATCCTGTGCCTGGGTCTGGATGAGAGCATTGAAGGCGAAGAGCGGGATGAAGGCAATGCGGTCGGTTCCGGTGACAAAGCGGATCTGGCGCTGCCGGAGGTGCAGCGCCAATTGCTTGAAGCGATTGTGAAAACCGGCAAACCGGTAATCCTCTGTCTGATGGCCGGCAGTCCCATTGACCTCAGCTATGCGCAGGAGCATTGCGCCGCGATTTTGCTGACCTGGTATCCGGGCTGGCGCGGCGGCAAAGCGGTGGCCGACATCCTTTTCGGAAATGTTTCGCCGAGCGGAAAACTACCGGTCACCTTTTACCGCGATCTGAACGGACTGGGTGAATTTACCGACTATTCGATGAAAACCCGCACCTACCGTTATTATCAGGGAGAAGCGCTTTACCCCTTCGGTTACGGATTAACCTATGGTGATGTTGACTGTACGGATTTGACCGTTCTGTCCGGACCGGACGCTGATAACGGACTGACGCTGAAAGTGACTGCGGTCAATAACAGCGCGACCACAACGGAAGAGGTCATCCAGATCTATATCAAAGCGCAGGATGCGCCACAGGCGGTCCCTAACACCAGTTTATGCGGGTTCCAGCGGGTCTCCCTGGAAGGCGGTGAGCGGAAAGACCTTGAGATCCGCGTCCGCCCGGAAGCGTTCACGACAGTGGACGAAGACGGCAGCCGAAACCGGAACGGACGCCGGTTTACCCTCTGGGCCGGCACCTCGCAACCGGATGAGCGAAGTTGTTCCCTGACCCGAAAACGTCCGTCTGCGATACAATTAACCTGGTAAACGAATCCGATGAGCGAAAACAATGGCCCGCTTCTTCCCTTCCGGCTACGAAAAAAGAAAATACTTCTTCTTCTGGGGATACTGCTGGGCTATTTGCTTTTTGTCTCCGTGTATATTTTTTTCTTTCAAAAGAGCAATTTGAAGCATTCGCTTGAAAACAATCGGAACACCATGATGCTGGTCGGGAACAACCTGACCGCCGAAATTGATAACATCAGCAATATGAGCCAACTGATCCTGATCAATGATCGGATCACCCGCTATCTGATCCATCCGGACGGAGAAAGCATCAGCATCACCCACGGTGTTGTTTCCGAATTGTATAATATTCTGGTCTCCTTCCACCGCACCTATTCTCTTTTCGTTTTTCGCAACGATGGGCAATATGTCAGTACAGGGATTGGGGTGACCCGGGTCGATACCGAATTGATTAAAAGTTCGGAATGGCGGGCTGAAGTTGAACAGCGGGCCGGCGGTTATGTGCTGAAATCCAACCGGGATGGTACCTTTACGACCAATACGGCCAACGAACTGCTCTCTCTGGTCCGCAATATCAATGACGTGGATACCCAAAAGAAAATTGGCCTGTTGGTTATCAATCTTCCGGTCGGGCGGCTGGCCGATTCATATCGGGATTTGACCGATGAAAACCGCGTCTTTGGGTATTACGATGAAAAAGCGAACGCAAATTATTCGAACCTGACAACGGAAGAACTTGACCGGCTGATTGCTTCTATCGGCCCGGCGCCCGGCGCTTTTTCACAATTTATTGACCGGGACGCAATTTTTTCAGCGCACCGGGTTGAGGGGACGCCGCTGGTGTTGGTGAGCCGGGAGCAAGTTC
>CALCQT010000199.1 GCA_937894825.1 uncultured Anaerolineaceae bacterium | reverse complement strand
AATTGCATAAGACGGGCTGCGCCCGTTGTCGCGCGGCAGTCCGATGGAGCCGATATTGACAACCGTTGTGTGGGCAGTCTGTCGGAGCCAGGGGCGGTGCGTCTGCCCCATGAACAGGAAATCCAGCCCGGCCTCGCCAAAACTGTCTGCCGGCGGGTTGTCTTCATAGGCGTAGCCGGTCAATGGATGGGCCGGCGTGCCGTGCACAAAACGGACCCGCTGTCCGTCGATCGTTTCTTCAACCACTTCCGGCCAGCTGCGCATGAAATTCAGCGTCTCCGGACGGATCCACTCCCTGGCTGCCGCGATTTGGTAGACTGTGTCTTTTTCTTCCGAAGGAGGCAGCGGAAGGCTTCCCAGCAGCATGGCATCATGATTGCCCAACAGACAAAGCGCGTTCAACGCCTGTAAAACTTGAATCACCGCTTCGCCGTCCGGAAAATAGCCGACCGCGTCCCCCAAAAAAACGTACCGGTCAATGCCCTGTCCCGCCCAAGCCGCACGTGCGGTCTCAAGATAGCGGATGTTGCCGTGGACGTCCGAAAAAACGCAAAGTCTCATCAGCGATGCGCGTAGCGGGCCTGATACCAGTCCAGCGTCCGGCGCAGGCCGGTTTTGAAATCGATCTGCGGCTCAAATCCGAGCAGTCCCTTGGCCAGGTTGGCGCTGGCGCAGAGCCGCTGCACGTCGGCCGGACGGCCGGGGCGGTAGTCGATCTCGCCCTTGTATCCATAGTATTCGCTGATCGCTTCAATCACAGCTTTCATGGTGATCTCTTTGCCGGAGCCCAGGTTGATGATTTTGCCGCGGGCGGCTTCGTTTTCATAGGCCAGCAGGAATGCGCGCGCGGTGTCTTCGACGTAAATAAAGTCGCGGGTCTGCAATCCGGTGCCTTCCAGAATCGGCTTTTCGCCGTTCAGAATGCGGCGGGCGTTCAGCGGGATGATGCCCGCCAGCGCCTGGTCGTTCTGGCGCGGCCCGTAGTTGTTGAAGGGGCGGATGATGGCGATGTCGAGCTGGAAGATGTTATAGAAGGACTGGATCAGCATATCGGCAGCTGCTTTCCCGGCCGCGTAGGGTGTGGTCGGGTTCATCGGGTGGTTCTCGTCCATGGGCGAGTACTGCGCGGTGCCATAGGCTTCCGAAGAAGAGGAGTGGATCAGCGTCTGATAGGCGCCGTCCTGCAGCAGGTGCAGCAGCGTTTCGGCGATGTCGACGTTGACGCGATAGGCGCCGTAAGGGTTGAAGAAAGAATAGTTGAGCGCGATGGTCGCCAGATTGAAGATGACCTCGATCTCCTCTTTATGGATGATGGCCTTCATCGTCCCCAGGTCGCGCGCGTCGTCACGGTAGACGAAAATGTTGTCGAAAGTTTTGCGGGCCTCTGCCAGGTTCTCTTCCTTGCCGAGGAAGAAGTTGTCGACAATGATGACTTTGCCGGCGCCTTTCATGAGCAGGGTGTCGGCCAGGTGGCTGCCGATAAATCCGGCGCCGCCGGTGATTAAGACGTTCTTTCCTTTGATTTCAGCCATGAATCGTGTTTGCTCCCGTTTAGATTTGGGTGGTAAATGTCAATTATAAAAGATCTTTACTCAGCGTGGCCAGTTGTTCGATCACGTAGTCTTGATCGGACTCGCTCAGTTCCACATACAGCGGCAGCGCGATACTCAGACGGTCGCAGGCATAAGAGAACGGCAGATCCGCGTTGCGGTAGCCGTATTTTTCACGATAATAACCCAGCGTATGCGTGGCGTGCGTGCCCTGGCGGGTTGCAATGCCGTTCTGTTCCAGCCGGTCCATCAGCGCATTGCGGAATTGATTTCCTTCCTCAACCGAGCCGCGACCGGTCTTCTCCAGCGAAACCATACAAGCGTAAGTCTGATAGATGTGCGTATAGCCTTCCGGAACGAAGGGAATGTCCAAAAACGGGACCGCTTCCGGCAGCAACCGATCATAGCGTGCGGCTAATTCGGCCCGGCGGCGGGTGATGAAATCGATTTTGCGCATCTGCGCGATGCCGACGGCGCCCTGAATGTCGGTCATACGGTAATTGAAGCCGATCTCATTATATTCCGGCAACAGATAGCCTTTGGCCTGGTGGCGCTGGATTTCGGACAGCGAAGCGGCGTGGCTGCGCAGCCGTCGGACATGCTCCGCAAAATCCGGGTCATTGGTGAGCACCATCCCGCCCTCGCCGGTGGTGATGGATTTGCGCGGGTGAAAACTCAATGCGGAGGGATTGCCGAATCCACCCTCGTGGATGTCGCCGATTTTGGCCCCGAAAGCGCAGGCGCTGTCCTCGATCACCTTCAGCCCATAGCGGGCTGCGATGGCGTTGATGGCCGGGATGTCCGCGCACAGGCCGAACAGGTTAACCGGCACGATACCGGCCAGGCGGTTGCCGCTGGCGCGATTGAAAGTCTGTCCGTCACGAAGCTCATATTTCTCGGCCAGCAGTTCTTCCAGCGCGATCGGATCGATGTTAAAAGTGTGCGGATCGACGTCGGTCAGGATGGCCGTGGCGCCGGTGTATTCGACGGAATTCGGTGTGGCGACGAAGGTGTAGGATGGGACGATCACGTCGGTCCCGGGTCCGAAACCGGACGCCACCATGCAGAGATGGAGCGCAGTGGTGCAGTTGGTCGTGGCGACGCCGAAAGCAATGCCTTCATGCGCGGCGACCATTTTTTCAAATTCCGCCACGCGCGGCCCTTGCGCCACCCAGCCGGATGCCAGCGCTGCGGCGGCTTCCTCCGCTTCCTCGTGGTCAAAATACGGCTTCATAATTGGTATATTTTTCATGCTCATCCTGCCACTCAATCGTTGAGGATCAATTTGCGTTTGGCCTCATCCAGAATGCGGGTCACTTTGACTCCGTGCGCACCATCAGAGATGGATTGTGTCCCATTGACAATGCAGTGTGCGAAATGCTCCACGCTGTTGCGCAGCGCATCCTCCTGCCGGATGTACGGAATGGTGATGTCGCCGGTGCGGGTCTTGAATTCGTACTCGCCGTATTCTTCGGAGGGTTCGATGATGCCCTGGTCGAAAATGGTCAGTTTATCCAGTGTTTTCATATCGTCGAAAATGACCATCTTTTTGGTGCCGCCGATCATGGTGCGGCGCTCTTTGATCGGGGAGATCCAGCTCGACTTGATGTGCGCCAGAAAACCATCATATTTGAGCGTCAGGTAGGTCAGTGTCTCCTGGCTGCCATAATGTTTCTCGCCGATGGCCTCCACATGATAGGGTTCCTTGCCGCCGGAGATGAAATCGATCACCGCCAGATCGTGCACGGCCAGATCCAGCATCGCGTTGACGTCCAGCCGAATCGGGCCTAGGTTCATGCGGGAAATATCGAAATAGATCAGATCGCCCAGTTCACCGCTTTCGTACATCTGCTTAATGCGGCGTATGATCGGATGATAGAGCATGATATGATCGACGTGCAGGACGAGATTGTTGCGGCGGGCCAGTTCGTTCAGTTCGGTTGCTTTTTCGGCATCGGCAGCCATCGGTTTTTCAATAAAGAGATGTTTTCCGGCGTTGAGGATCTGTTTGGCGATTTCGAATGATGGTGCGGTCTGAATGGCCAGCGCGAAAGCGTCGATTTCGGGATCCTGCAAAAATTCACGGTAGTCCGAATGATAACGGACCTGCCCGTTGAAATTCTGTTCGGCCACTTTGAGCCGGTCGGCCCGCAGGTCAATCAATGCGGACAGTTGCGTTTTGTCGGAAGCAATGATATTGCGGGCTACGTTTGCGCCCCAGTATCCGTAACCGATTTGTGCGATTCGAATCATGGTGTTTGCCTCAGGATTGGATTTTTACTACGAAATATTTTCGACAGAATCGATGATAAAAGCCGGCCGTCCGCGTGCGGCGTCAAGCGTGCGCCAGAGATATTCGGCGATCATGCCCAGCGAAATGTTGGTGATGCCGAATCCCATCATCAGAACGCTGATCAGTGTCGGCCAGCCGAGCGTGACTTCACGGATGTTGAAGACCTTGATGATGACCAGATAAAGCGCCGAGAGACAGCCGATCAGCGCGAACAGAATGCCGATGGTGCTGACCAGGCGGATCGGGAAGAAAGAAAAAGCCACAAACGAGTCGATCAGCAGCTTGACCTTTTTTGTCAGCGACCATTTGGATTTGCCATGTTTCCGCTCGGCATAGTCCACATTGATGATCGCCTGCCGGAAGCCCTGATTCAGTACCTGCAGCACAACGGATGAGTTGAGCTCAATGTTGCGGTTCAGTTCATCTTTGACTTTTTGATTGAAAAAAATGGTGTTGACGCCCTTGGGCGGATAGCCCGGGACGGCATAGCGGCGGATCAGGCTTGAATAGAAACGGGAGAAGAGCTCTTCGGATTTGGCGACTTTGACCTGATTTTTCTGGATGCTGACCAGATCATAGCCCTCCTGCAACTTGGCATAACCGCTGCCGATGATCTCGAGCGGTTCCTGCAAGTCGGCGCCCAGCCAGACACAGTTCGGCGCGGAGGCATACAGAAAGCCGGCTCGCACAGCCGGATGGGAACCGAAATTTTTGGAGAGTTTGACGATCTTCGCCGTGAAGTGACTGAAGTGTGCGGCTCGCAGCCAGGCCACCGAGCCATCGGTGGATCCGTCGTCAACGAAGATGACCTCGATCGGGACCGACAGGATTTGCGCATAGCTTTCCAGCGCGGCTGCCAGTTCGGGAAGGTTTTCTTCTTCGTTTAAAAATGGGATGACCACGGATATTTCAGGCTGCTGCATACGTTTTCCTTCTATGCGGGAATCGTTTCATACGTTGTTTATTGTAACATAGCGGGAATGCCTTATGATTATGTTTGCGGACAATGATTCGGCGTTTGACAAGCCAAGAAGTGTGGACGAAGCCTTTTCCTGTTCAACAGCAGTATGCCGGTTTCGTGGCAGCAGATTTGAGGAGATTATAAGGATGGAAAAATATAAAAAAGAACATATCAGGGTGGGATTTTGGCTGGCTTTTGGCATTGTATTCTTGATTGCATTTCTATTACTGGGCATGCTTGATTGCAAATGGAGAGCCTGGCTGATCGTCCTTGCAACAGGGTGCGTTTTTCTGGTAATCCGAGTGAAAATTCCCGTGAATAAGATCCGATCCACCGCGCTATGGGCGATCTGCGTTTGCATCCTGGCACTTTCAATCTATTTTGGACGCAGCACACTATCCGTGTCCTTTGCTGGGGACTTATTGAACAGAAGCGTACGAACAGTCAATCATATTTATGCCCGTTTTACCGGGACAACAATTTTTTACCATGCAATGCTGAATGGGCAACCCCAATCGTATGTGTTTGGGAGTTGGAAAGTTCCGGAAGGCTATCGGAACGAGATGATCCCGCTGAGTAAATCCAGGGCATATCTGCTTACCAGGGATAGCGGAAATCATGAAAAAGTTATTTTCCAGCTTCATGGAGGCGGATATGTCGGCGTATTTCAGAACGTCTATAATGACCGGGCGCTCCGGTATTCCGCCAGTTATGAGGCTGCGGATGTGTTTTCGCTGGATTACAGGACCGCTCCGCAGCACCTGTTCCCCGCTGCGCTGGAAGACGCGATCGAAGGGTATCAGTGGTTATTGGATCACGGCTACAAAGCTGAAAACATTGTTTTTTGCGGGGATTCTGCGGGCGGCGGATTAGCGCTTGCGACGGCATTGTATCTGCGGGATCAAGCGCTGCCGCTGCCGAAAATGCTGATTCTCGCTTCTCCCTGGACGGATCTTTCAGCGGAGGGTGCGTCTTATTCGACCCATCTCACGCAAGACGCCATCTTCGGTTACCCCAGTGCTGACATGGCTCCCCGGTATCCGGTGCCGATCCTGTACGCAGGTGACCATGATCTGCATGATCCTTATCTTTCCCCCGCTTATGGCGACTATACGAGCATGCCGCCAATGCTGATCCAAACCGGCTCGGATGAAATTCTTTTGAGCGACAGCAGAACGGTTGCGGAAAAGGCAAAGGCGGCCGGCGTTGACGTCAAACTGATCGAATATGAAGGGATGTATCATTGTTTTTATATCGCCACGCCGTTTATCAGAGAAGGTAAGCAGGCATGGGCGGAAATAGAAACATTTATTGCGGTACATGAGTAGGAAGTTTTCTGCTGTATTAACAATTGACTTTATATTAACGAACACCGTGTAATAGAAAAAAAGAGAGAATAACAATTATCAAGTCCTCATAGATAGAGGCTTAATATGAAAAATTTGTTTGATAAAGAAAAGTCAATAGAAATTATCCATTATTTTATCAACAATGGGGTAACTGACTTGGATAATATTTGCAAGGCGATGGCTTTTGCTGATAATTACCATTTATCTCATTATGGGTTTTTTATGACTGGCGATCGATATATTGCGATGCGCTATGGTCCAGTCCCCAGTGGGCTCTATGATGTTTTAAAGGAAATCCGCGGCGAGAAATATGCTCATGGTGTGAAAACACGGTATAACGATTTTTATGATTCCATTGAGGCGAATATGGATTACTTGAGTATTTCGAATGTTACAGCGCTCAATTATGGGATTAATAAAGTAAAAGGCTTGGGTTCTAATTTTTCAAAAGTTCATGATGAAAGTATTAATTCGGCTTATAAAAAGACAGAACCCAATGAAGAAATAGATATCATTGATATCGCAAAAACGTTTGAGAATTCAGCAGATATTATTGACTACATCAACCGATGATGTCCCGCAACAAGATTAATGCTGCGCTCTCACTCCGATTAATAAATCCCCCTCATGTTTTTTATTTATTTTGTGATTGGATCCGATCCTGCCATTTTTTGAGCTCTTTTTCGAGCAGTTCGAGTGTGTTTTCGACCAGTACGGGTTGGGTCCATTCCGAAAAGGTTTTGACTTTGCCGAAGCGCCGGGCCATCAACCAGGCGTAGCAGGGATAGCGGCAACCATGGGAACAGCCCAGAACCGGGTTCATAGCGTAGTCCATCCCGGGAATACTGGGTTTGTAAAGCATGGTTTTGCGGGTGATGGTTTCGAGCATGAGCATCCTGGTCTGTGCTTTTTTTGTATGGCTTAATTATACGACTTGCATAACTGCGCGTAATGGTTTTTTACAATATAGTCGCGGAAAGCACAGAGACGGCCCAATGGACCGCCTCTGTAACGTATTACCAATATGAAAAGAATGTTAGCTGCGCAGCTTGGCGTCCAGCACCTGCTCCAGCCGTTTGATGATCTTATTACGGATCGCGGTGGCGTCCTTGTCGGTCAGCGTTTTTTCATCGGACTGATAGGCCAGGCCGTAAGCCAGGCTCTTCTTCCCCTCTCCCAGCTGGGCGCTGCGGAAAATGTCGAACAGCGTCGCGCTTCGCAGCATTTTTCCGCCGCCCTGCTGAATCACAGCCAGCACCTCATCCGCCGTCACAGTCTCGTCGACAACGATCGCAATATCCTCCAGAATGGCCGGGAAGGGCGAAATGGAATGGATTTTGTAGATGATTTCAGCCAGCGGTTCCACTTTGGTCAGGTCCAGATCCAGCAGGATAACCGGCGCGCTGAGCAGGTCGTAGCGCTCGCGCACGGCCGGATGCAGTTCGCCCAGCACACCCAGGCGTACCTCGCCGGCGTAAACCGCCGCGCATTTGCCGGGGTGCAGATAGTCGCAGCTTCCCGCTTTGAAACTGATCTGGCTGATGTGCAATCCGGACAGGGCCGCTTCCACGATCCCTTTCAGATCATAGAAATCCAGCGTCGTCTTGTTGTGAAAATCCCAGGCTTCCGTCAGCCGTTTGCCGGTGATGCCGATCGCCAGATGAACTTCCTCGTTCGGCAGGCGCTGTCCCGCCACCGGCAGAAAAACCGGCCCGATTTCAAAGAAACTCAGGTGGTCGCGCAGCCGGACATTCTTTTCGATAATCTCCATCATATTGACGTTCAGATTGGTGCGCATCACAATGCGGTCCGGCGAAATCGGATTGGCCAATGTGACGTACGCATCTGCCGGCTTCCCGAGCAGCCGAGCCTCTCGTTCTGCGGATGTGAAGCGGTAGGTCACGATCTCGGTCAGTTCGAGCGCAACCAGCAGATCACGCAGTTTCTCCTCGAACACGATCATCGGGTTGGTATAGGCCGGTGGCAGTTCGTCGGCCATGCGGGTGGTCGGAATATTGTCGTACCCGAACAGACGAGCCAGTTCTTCTAACACGTCCGCGCGGCCGATCTGGCCTTCGCCGATGTCCAGACGGTGCGGCGGCGTCTCGACGCGCAGTGCCTGTCCGTCCGCCTCCACTTCACAGGTGAATTCCAGCCGGCGCAGCAGTGCAGCGGCCTGTTCCAGCGGGATTTCGACGCCCAGCGTGCGCCGGATATCCTGTTCCGTGATCCGGTTGACCGTGTTCATTACCGGTTTGGCGTAATTGTCGATGACCCCCGGTGCGATCCGTCCGCCGCTCCACTCGACCATGCGCGACAGACAAGCCTCACAGGCTTCCATCGCGACAGCAGGATGCACGCCGCGGCTGTTGCGGTAACCGGCCTCGGTGTTCAGCCGGAGCGTTGAGGCGGTTTTACGCACATTGATGAAATTCCAGACGGCGGATTCCAGCAGCACATCGGTCGTTTCCGGCTCGATTTCGCTTTCCAGCCCGCCCATGATCCCGCCGATCGAGAGTGAGCCGCTCTGGTCGGTGACCAGCATCATACTTTCGTCCAGATTCCGTTCGATGTTGTCAAGGGTGACCAGGCGCTCTCCTTTGTTCGCCTTGCGGGTGATAATGGTCGGCGTTCTGCCGCCGGCCCGCTTGAGCAGCGTTTGGTAGTCAAAAGAATGGAGCGGCTGACCGGTCTCCAGCATGACATAGTTGGTGGCGTCCACGATGCTGTTGATCGGGCGCATGCCGGCCGCCAGCAGCCGGCGCCGGACCCAGATCGGGCTGGGTTGGGCTTTCAGTCCCTCGGCATATCCGACGATGAAGCGCGGATTCAGCTCCGGTTCCTGAATTTCGATCTTGCACAGCCCGTCGACCGGCTTTCCTTCCGGTTTGGCGTGCAGCGCCGGTTGTTTGAGCGGCAGGTTCAGTTGTGCCGCGACTTCACGCGCCACGCCTTTGATGCAGGCATTGCGGGCCATGTTCGGCAGGATATCGATCACGAAAACCGCGTCGCCGAGGTAATCCGCCAGCGGCGTGCCGGTTGGCGCGTCGGACTCGAGGAAAATGATGCCGTCGATGTCTTCTTCGGGCAGACCCAGTTCCTTTTGGGAACAGACCATCGAATTGGTCTCGAAGCCGCGGATCTTCGTCTTCTTCAGTTTCGTCAGTTCATAGCCCGGTTTGTGCCCGTCATACAATATGGCGCCTTCGCGCACATAAGCCACCTTGATCGGCTGCTCCAGGCGCCCCAGCCCCTTATAGGGGTAGAGGTTTGGTGCACCGGTCAGGATGGTGTGCTCTCCGGTGCCGTCTTCGAGCTGGCAAAGCACCAGCCGGTCCGCGTCCGGATGCGGGTTGACCTGGCGGATTTCTGCGACGACGAATTTATCCGCCGGCCAGGAGAGACCAGTGAATTTGAACCCATGGCGGTCCGTTTCCGGTCCGGCCAGCCCAAGCAGCTTTACTTCATCCACTTCCAGACCGGCCATGGTCATCACACGGGCCAGTTCTTCCAGTGGAAGATTCACATCAACAAAATCTTTTAGCCATGAAAGCGGTATATTCATCAGAATTGCTCCAAAAATCGAATGTCGTTGCCCCAGAAGTAACGGATATCCTCCACGTAATGACGCAAAATCGTGATCCGTTCCGGGCCCATGCCGGCCGCGTAACCGGAGTAGACGTCCGGATCATAGCCGCCGTTTTTCAGCACGGTCGGATGCACCATGCCGCAGCCCAGAATCTCCAGCCAACCGGAGTTTTTGCACATCGAACAGCCCTTGCCGCCGCAGAGGAAGCATTCCACATCCATTTCGGCGCTGGGCTCGGTGAACGGGAAGTAGGACGGGCGGAAACGGGTGCGCACGTTGTTGCCGAACATGCGGTAGGCAAATTCCTGCAGCGTTCCTTTCAGGTCGCCGAAGGTGATGTTTTTGCCGACGGCCAAAAGCTCGATCTGGTTGAACTGGATCTCAGAGCGGGTGCTGACCTGCTCATAGCGAAAACACATGCCCGGCAGTGCGACGCGGATCGATTCCGGCGCGAACTGTTTCATGGCGTGGATCTGGCCGGGGGAGGTGTGTGTGCGCAGGAGTACGGTGGGGTCGGTGGTGTAAAAGGTGTCCCACATGTCACGGGCAGGATGATAGGCCGGAATGTTCAGCAGCTCGAAATTGTGTTC
>CALCQT010000198.1 GCA_937894825.1 uncultured Anaerolineaceae bacterium | reverse complement strand
AGAATGCCGGATCGAACGTTTCGATTTGCCGGAGCAGGTCGTCAAGCGACCGGTTATCCGCCTTCAACTCGGGTACAATATCGACGGCATGCGCAGCGGAAATTTCGTCTGAGAGCAATGCGAAGAAAAGCGAAATAAGAAAAGCAAACCACCTTTTCCATTTCGGACAAGAATGTTTTTGTGGATGGATCGTGAGCGGTTTCATGAATCGAGCGCCTTGGTTCCTGGTCAGCGAGAATCTCTAACCGGCCAGAGGGATGGGGCTTTGTTTGCGCAAAAATTCGCCTGCGCCAAGGAGGAGGGCTGAGAAAATGGAAATTCCCGCGCCGAAGCTGAAGCCCTGCGGACGGTAGCTCATTTCAATGTGATGGGTTCCTTCCGGAACTTTGATCCCGGTCAGATCGGATAAAACCCGGATCGGTTGCGCCGGCTGGCCGTCAATCAGCATGCTCCACCCTTCGTCATAGGGGATGGATAAAAAAGCGTACCGGTCGGCCGAACTACTGGTAAAAGTTCCGGACAGACTGGAACCGGTGACCTGATTTAAATCAATCGGTGCGCTGTTCAGCTCCCGAACAGTTTGTCCCAACACAGCCTGATTTTCGTAGTAAATCAGCGGATTCAATTTGGATGTATCGACCTTTTGATTGTTAAATGTCATTGCGATAACGTCACCCGGTTGAAAAGCGCCTAACGGAACGATTCCCACCCGGTTGCCCGCAAATCGTTCCAGCAGGGATTGTCCGTTGTTTAACGTGACGGATTCAGGCCGCTCGGCCGGAGAAAAAAAATAGGTATAGAGCGGTTGCGTTGTATCAATGACGACGGTCCAGGTCTCATTTTGTGAAACGGGATCGATCGTTCGCGTCACTGCCGCCGGTGTGAAAATCACCTTCTCTGACGGCTCTGTCAGACTTTGAAACAGCCCATTCTGAAATGCGAACGGATCGTCCTCCCAACCCGAACTGTAGAGAAAGTTCTCCGAAACGAGAAACCCGATCGGCAGTACAAGCGGATTTTGGTAGACGTGGATACCGTTTTTTGAAAAAACTTCCGGATAAGGCTTCATCAGCTCCGTTGATTTGGACAGCAGGTAGCGGATTCCTAACAGGCTGTCAACCGCCATGGTCGACCCTTCGCCGTAATGGGTCCAGTAATACAGATGATTGATTCCGAGCCGGTTGAGAAAACTGATTTCGTCCTGTCGATTGGTGGACGAAAAATGACCCACGCCATACGTGCCGTACCGCAGCGCGTCGTTTTCGGATCGCTGATATTGTTTTTCCAGGCGGTAGAGCCCATCATCCAACGTTCGCAGTTCCGTTAGAATTTCATCCGTTGGGGCAGTCGCTTCCACATACGCCGTGAGCGTTGTGGATTCCGAGAGGTTCAATTTCAGTATATTGTAGGAATTGTGCAGCAGGTTCACAAGCGTTATGAGCAGAAATAACAGGTTCGCGCCGGAACGGGGTATCAGACCGGACGTTTCACTTTGTGAGCAGCGGCGCTCAAGGTGCAATAAAAGACAGATTGTCCCCGTCAGGAAAAGTTCAAAATAAATTTTCCCGCTGGTCAGATAAGAATACTTGAACTTCTCACACAAAATCAGGACGCCCGCAATCAAAAAAAAGGCTGTCCGGATTGACCGGGGTTCGATTGCGTCCCGCAGAAGAAAACTTTTCCAGGCGATCAGGATCATGAGAAAGCTGAAGATGAACGCGTTGCGGAACGGCCACCAATTGGGCTCGCTGAAACCATGCCAGATCAGATTCAACGCATTGACCTGAAAACTGGCCAGAAAGATTCCCAGCAGCCCGGCGGTCAGCCATTTTTCTTTCGGGGCGATCTTTTTGTTCAGGAAGAACAGGATCAGAAAAACGGTTACGATCGCGCCGCTGTAAATGGTCGGCAGCCCAAATTTATACTCATTCAGGTCATAAGCCCCGGAAATGTTTTTCGAGAAAATATCCAGGAGATTGAAATTATTTCCGCCGGTCATTCTGGAGGGATCCAGATATTTTGGACTGCTGCCCAATTGTTTCACGACGGGAATCAGCACGATGGCCGCGATGCCGGCGGCCAGCAGCGACGCTGCCAGGAAAGCGCGCAAGGCACGCGCCGGTCTTTTTGTCTCGCTCAGCGCACGGAGGAAATCGAATTGAACCAGCAGCCGGTACAGGAAATACAGTACGGCGAAAATGCAGATCATGAATCCCATGTAAAAATTGATCATCATGATCGCGGCCAGGGAAAGGATATAACAGAGCGGGCGGTCTTCTGACAGCAGCTTCTCGATTCCCAGTGCAACCAGCGGCAGAAAAATCACGCCGTCGATGAAAAAAATATTCTCGGCGTTCATCATGTTATAAGCCATCAAGGCGTATGCCGTTGAGAAAATCAATGATGCGCCCCCGGCCTTACCAATTTTTCGCAGGTACAGATGGGCGGTCAGTCCGCATAACCCGATCCGTAAAAGGATCAGATAAGAGATTGCTTTTGGCAGCGCTTCCAGCGGGAACAGAACAACCAGAAAGTTGATCGGATTGCCGAGATAATATGCTGCCAGGCTGTACATATCGCCGCCCAGGTTCTTGCTGAACGAATAGAAAAAGTCGTTGTTCGAAAAAAGGATTGATCGCAGATAAGCCAGAAAGTCAACATATTGCCCGTTCATATCGGCGCGCAGAAAGGTGCCGTCACCGAAAGGATACACTTTAAGTAAGGCACACACTGCCAGCATTATGAGGATCGGGATGAAGAAGGCGGCGAAGAGCAGAAATACCTTGTTTTCGGACCAATCTCTTGCCAGGATGCTGTTCGGACCGGACCGGTTTTTACGTCGGAGAATTATGAAAAGTTTTCCTGCCATGAGGAAAATCGCCAGCAAGAGTCCGCCGGTAGCCAGGCCAGCCAGGATTTTTGTCAGGATATTTTGGATGAAGCAAGATCGGAAGCCGCTGGTCGGCAATGCGTCCGTATCCTTGCCGTTTAAGGCATAAAAATTTGTTGTGCCGTTCCAGGTTTCTTTGACCAACGCCCGGCCGTTACGGGAATTGATGCAGAGCACCGGCAAATGGAAATGAATCCCGTTGCTGTTCAGCCGGATCGAAGCATTTTTCTCCCTGGAAGCCAGATAGCCCTGTTCCGAGATGGTCCACTTGCCTTTTTTCTCGAATTGACTATAACTGATGTCGCGAAAATGGCGGTAGTCAATGATTTCCGTATCTGTTTCATGCGGAAACTCCGCCCAGTATGCCCAGACCAGCTCAACTTCCGTCCCCTCATCCAGTTCGATGATTTCCAGCTCGTAGCTGCGGAGAAGGGTCAGACCGGGCAGTTGGAACGCAATCAGCAGACCGCATGCCGCCGCAAGCGCAAAAATCAGGAATGACGAAGTGCCGGTGAGATGAAAGAATTGGGATAATGCAAAAGCAATGAGAAACGAAATCGCGAATGCTGCGATGACGATGAGCAATTCGTTTCTGGAGAGTGTCTCATCACGGAAGATGAAGATGGTTGCTGCCAGGAAAGCGGCGGAGAGGGCAAACCACAGGCAGCAAATCCAGGCCGGCGCTTTCGTTTGGCTGAGCTGATGCCAAAATTGGCCTTTCCGGGTTGCTAAATGTTTCATGAAATGCTTCCTTCGCCAACGATTTTCTCAAGACCAGTGTCAACAAAAAAGTATACTATGAAATGAGCTTTCGTTAATTACATGGCAAAGCATCTTTGGTTAGTGATGATATGATTTGAATGTCAATAAGCAAAAATCCTTTTTGCTCCTGAGTTTCCCAAATTAGTGTCCTGAAAAAAGTTTGTTCAGCATTAATTGAA
>CALCQT010000197.1 GCA_937894825.1 uncultured Anaerolineaceae bacterium | reverse complement strand
ATTTCGGAGAGCAGCAGGATGTTCTCGATTTCACCCTGGTTTCGGGCCTCGAGATTCTCTTTGATCTTCTCGATCTCTTCCGCTGTCAGATCACTTAAAATGGAGACTGTAACTTGCCGCTGCTCGTCAAGGCAGCAGGTTAACAGGTTTTGATAATAAAGCGTTAGCGTTCGGATAAACTTGTCGGCGAGTTCTTCGGTGATTAATTCATTGTGAATAATTTGCCAACAGTAATTATTGACTCTGTTAATACACTGAAACAATCCCTTTTCGCAGCTTTTCGCATTAATAAGTTTTTCACTGAAAAAGGTAATATAGGGTTTTAATTCTGTTTCAAACGTCTCATTGAACAGCGGCCTGGCATCCGGCTGATTTTCCAGCCTCGGAACGGAAAGCATATTTTCGTTTGCTGTCCGCGTAAAATACCAGCGGGTGCGGACATAATTGATCTGGGCCCGGAAAAGCGCATTATCCGGGGAAAAAATACCCGCGTTCCCTGGTGCGAAGCCGAATAAGTGTGACAGCAGATCCACGCCTGGTTTTTTATCAGAGAAATCAATTTTGATCCGGGCGTCATATTTCCCAAATACCGGGTAGTCTCTTGCATGAGCTTCCAGCGGAGCGGTGCGAAAGACGCGGCCATTAATAGTTTCGGAGATATCTTTCGCCTTAATTCCCGGACGGAGCGATAAGAACACTTCCGCGTATTCACATTCATCCTGCGGTTTCCAGCTTGCGATATGATTTTTGTCGATCGCGATAATCGAATAAACCGATTCTGTTTTGGCCCCCAAGGCCCTTAATGAATTTCCATCTTCTTTGAGTCGGTTCAACGCGATCAGGATGTTTGAATATCTTCCGGTTCGAAACAGGAGAATAAAATGTCCATGCCCCAGAGAACAGTAAATCCGATAATCGACTTCCTTCAGTTCCTTATAGTTTACCAGAACTTCCCGCAGCTTCTTTGTATAATGGTCCGCCAGTGATCGATTGGGTTCATGATCGGCGAAAGGCAGCGGTTTGATCCGCAGTTCGGTAACCACCAGTAAGGGCCTTTGGGCGGTCCCCCCCTTCTCAACGAATTCGGAGACTCCCGTTTCACAGGTGTAGCCGCGGATAAACTGCTTTTCGTAGCAAGAGACGCCATTTCCGCTTCTTGAATTTTTAAGGGGGGGAGATTTCAAACCGAAATCATCAAATAAGGCGGAAAGCGGCAGATCTTTTAAATCTGCCGATTCCAGCATGAGCCAGTCATAATAGCCAAAAACGCGATATTGGAATGACGCTTCTTCCGATTGTTTTTTCCCGAGATATCTTCCCAAAGGATTTCGGAACAAATGAATTTTTATTCCGTGTAAATTATCATTGTCCATTCGGCTTTTGTCCATCCTTCTATACAGGTTTTCAGGTGCGGTGAATAATTCCCGGTAGCCCGGCTATTTCCCTTTTAGCTTAAGTCAATAATGGTACCGGAAACGAAAGGGCTTGAGTAAAAACGTATTTATCTATACAACTGATGCGGATTGAATCTTTGTGCAGAGAGAAAAAAAGAGACTGCAGTTCTTTCAGTCTCCTTTTTGAATATTAATAAAAGTTATTTTTTGGGTTTTGGGGCGTCTTTTGGGGAACGGGTAATTTCCATCGACAACCGGATGGCTTCCATGTCAGCATAATCCCGTTTTAATTGCTCTGACATCACGTCACGGGCATTAATCGAGTGCCGAACTGATTTGTTTTTGTCCTTCTTATCACCGTATGGACCTAGTATAGGCGCATTTCGCATATTTATTTTCCTCCACACCCATATTTCTACATCTATATTATATCATTTGTCAATGGAATCATCATTAAATGCACAAAACACATTCCGAAGAACGCTTCCCCGTGCCTCTGATTTGACAAATAATATCTTGAATACGTAAAAAAGCATTTTGACACAAACTATTATAAAACACATTTGCTTGAAAAGTCAAGGACATTTTAAGTGATTTTGACATTGTCAAAATTGGCTTCCCCTATGGGATCGACATTTGCAGATGGGTGACCTGCGCCGGGTCCAGCGCAGCGAGCAGGCAGAGCAGGTTGCCGAATTCCTCCGGCATCAGATCAGTGGACAGGCTGCTCTCAAACTGCGCGGCCAATTCCGGCAGCGCAGGCAGTGCGGCGTCCGTCCGCAGCCTGGCCCAGAGCGCGTTCAGGAAGCGGTTCTGGCGTTGGATGCGGTCCCCCTCGCCGCCGGGCTGAATGGCGCGCACATATTCCAGCGCCGCGTAACCGTTCAGGGTCTGTGGACCGGCCGCGAAGCTAACGCCGTTTTCAGTGGTGATGGCCTGCGGAATGGTCAGCTCAACGCCGCCGACAGCGTCCACGATCGGGGGGATCTTTTCCATCGTCATCAGGATCGCGCGATCCGCCTGAATGCCGAGGCGATCGGCCAAAATCTCCTGCGCACCCTCCGCCGTGAGCAAGCCGCTCACTTCACCGGCCCGCAGCACCAAATCGCGCGGGATGGCGGTGATGCGGACGGCTGCGGCGTCATAATCGGCCTCGATCAGCCGGATAGCGTCGATTTCATGCGGCGGGTTGCCGAGGACCGCGTCCGAGCTGAGAAAGAGGACGGATTGTGTTCCGGTGGTGCCACAGGATGCCGCATCCGGCAGCGGGGTGATCTGCACCTCAGGAAGCGTTTCGGGCGTTCCGGACGGGGACAGCTCCTGGGCTGATCCAACCGAATTTATGCCCAGGATCAAACCAAATATTCCGATAAGGAATGCGACGACGCTTTTTCTTTCAGACATTTTTCCTCCTGGCAGAACTGTTCATCATGGCGTTCCTGCCATCAACAAATCCGGCTTCTGTGCCAAAGCGGATCGGATAGACGACGGATTCTGTTACCTTTTAAAAATGTACATAACGTACAGCCTGTACGTTTAAGTCTGGTATAATGGATGAAAAGGAGAAATTATGGAATTTCTGAACGCAACCGACGTGCGCAGGGAGTGGAGCGCGGTCATCGATGACGCGGTACGAAGAAAACCGCAGTTGATTCAACGCACCCGCGATAAAATCATTCTTTCCGATCTTGATACGATCAACCTTTTTTTGCAGCCTTATGAATTCAGCGCTGAGCGGTATTTTGAGGAGGACGGTTCGGTGACGCTTTCATTGAATGAGATCGATCTGGTCGAAAATGCGGAGAATGAAGAAGCGGCGCTGGACGCCCTGGCCAGGGCGCTGCTGGAATACGCCTCTGATTTTTATGACGAATATGAAACCTGGAGCGTTGCGCCAAACCGGGTTGCTCATATTCCCTATGTTTTCAAAGCGCTGCTATTAAATGACGTCTCAAAAATCAGAGAGCTGATCACATGCCACAGTGGAAGGAATTAAAACGGTTCTGTGATCGATCTGGTCATTACACGCTCCAACCCAATTGATTGTCTATCAGAGCGATAAATTTTTGCGTAAAAATTTCCAGCTCCTCTGTCGTGAAAACTATTTCCCATCGGGTGCTTCCATTCCTCCCGCTCCAAAGGCGTAAACCGCTTATGGTTTCGTCATGCTTACTGTCAACCGCCTCAACGAGGCAATGTGCGGTCGCGTTCCTCATTCTCCGCAAAAGGTCCTTTAAATTCTTCGCTTCAAGATCAGGTTTGGATGATTGTGGAATTGGCCAACCCTCTTTTCGCAACGTTTCGAGCGATGTTTTTGGGATTTTCAGATAGAAACTCTCTTTGGGAAATATCAGCAAACCCAGGAGAGAATTGATCAACTGCGTTACCTCATACACCTTATAGTTTGGTTTTTCTTTCTGAATTTGCTTCAGCAACTCCAGATTTTCTTGTGTTCTTTTCGCGAAATCCCTGACAAATACTTCGTAGTTCATCAATGACTCCTTGCTTCGTTGTCTGTTTGGATATGGCTTGGCAGCGGATCCGACGCGGGAACAAACACGCATGTCTTTCAGCGCCAAATGACAATCTTTTTTGTTCCTCCTTCAGTTCCGTTCAAACTAAAGGATAACGGAATAAAACGGGCGTCACAATGGATTTTTCATGGCACGATTATTTGCATTAAACAACGGAGTTCTTCGCGTTTTCTTTTATCAATGGGGCGGAATATAGGAATAATAGAACCACCATGACAATAACAGCAGTCGCAACCAGTGACGTCGTCAAAATCTTGTCCCCTTTTGATTGATAACAAAAATAAATGAATGCTGCAAAAGCAATTCCTGATAAAAAGGATATTTGTACCGCTAAGATAAAACTTATGCTGAATGGTTTAAAGGAGTGCAGGACTGTTCCTTTTCTCCAGGCGAACAGCGGCGCGATTCCAGGCGCGGCCTGGATCAGGCCTTCTTTGATGTCGTTCATTGCCATCACGCTTTCATGCCAGGCCAGGCGCAATTTACACAATTGAAGAATATTACATGCCCCAATTACGAAAATTATCAGAAAGAGAAGCGCAAATATCTGTGAATATTCAGCGGAAGCGTTGGGCCCTCCCGAAGTCCTGAACGCAAAAATAGCCGTTATGAATGAACTGATTACCACAATGAAATACTCGGAACAGCGAACCCGGTTTTCCTGGGCCTGATGAGCCGCATCGGCCATATAGTTGTACTCGGCGACAATAAAATCCTGATATACCTGAAAAGAATTGGCCAGCGCGTCTTTATCATCCATTTTTCTCTCCTTTATAAATATCTTCAGGCCAGTAATCTGGAATATAAAAAAAAGGTGTAAGGTTCTGTTATTTTGTGATTTTTGGGTGGGATTGGGATTTATTGCTGATCGTCAATGATCATTTGTGATCGTTCAAGCAGACACAATAAAAATCGGGGAAGGATTTTTTGAAAAAGGGAAGGAGCCTGAAAACTATATTTTTGGGGACGCTAATATACGTTCCCTTTTTATTAACCACTTTTTTTGACAGGAACCTTAATTGAATATATATGGAATTGAAGATTTTTTAATAATTATTCCCTTTTTTAAAGAGAAGTAATTTTTTTGGCGGTATTCGTTAAATGAAACTTCGAACTCAGTTCCTGTCTTCTTCCCGTTTTGTTTATACTTTGTATATTGTTCATAACACAAGGTAAATATAGCATTTTCGAGTTCATTCAGGTCCTCTATTGGCTTGATTCTACGCTCAATTTCTTTTCTTGCCCTTTCATAATGCGCTTCTTCATTCTCTCCTTCCTCTCTTGGGAGAAACGTGGAAAAGAATCCGGCATAATAAGTGATCAGCGCGGCTCTTTTTTCTTCTTTGTCAAACTCATAGGATTTATTATCGCCAAATTCCACGAAATGAATTAAGCTCTCGAACACCACATCCTGATTGTATCCAGGACCAACCGTCAGTGATACGATCGGCCATCCGGTTTTTTTCGGGTCTTCGGCGTCCGCGCAGGAAATTTCCAAATAAGGGATCAACACATGTTCGTTAAGCCGATAACCCACCTTGCTATGAATGACTTTAACTTTTTCTTCACCACATGAAACTTTAACTTTGCTATGAATAACTTTCGCTTTCTGTCCGCTGTGGATAACTTTTACTTTACTTCGATGTTTATATTGATATTTATATGGCGCAAAAACAAGCCTGGATTCGGCTTCAGCTTGAAATCCTTGGTGTTTGAAAAATACTGCTTCCGCGAATATATTTTTTAAATCAAGTCCAGTTTCAGTGAGATTTTTATATATCTTCTTCATTTCGCTATCGCTTATTTCACCATAGAAAATTGACCGCGGAGGTTTGCAGGGGACGCCAAACCCCATGCGGGTTCCTTTCCCGTCTTCAATCACATTCTGATAATATCTTAACTTCTTATCTTTATTATTGAAATTAAACTCAATGGCCACGCCTGATTCCTGGGCATACATTTTCCATAAATATAAAAGATCTCCCCGTTGAGCGAAGGAGATACTATATCTTTCCGGGGAGGCGTAATCAATTGAATGATTTCCAAGATCTGATTTGGAGCCAAAGCGATGCCTTTCTAATTTCCATTCATTTCCTTCTGGTTTAATAAAAATATGTTCCTTTGCAACACTTTTGACTACTTCTTGGACTGTTGGGAGTTTATAATAATTAAAAACTTCATAATTTTCCGCCTGTTGTACTACCCTTTTCCTTAATATTTTCATTAGATCTTTTTCATTATTTAAATTTAATATTTTTGATTCTATTTTGTCCAAAATTTCTTTTGCATCGGCTTCCAATTTTTGTTCTCTAAAATATTATTAATCAGCGCATTTCCTCCAAATTCAAATTCCTGCCAATCATTCATTCGCTTTATATGGCTGGCGTAAATTATTCCTGTCGAAAATATTTTGTGGAAGGTATCGACCGACGTATAATAAAAATGTGTTTTTCCCTCGGATTCTTTATCCAATGATGACTTAAAAGGATCTTGCTCAAAGACCTCAAAATCCCCTTTCACTTCCGGGTTTTCAGCGAAACCGTAATGCTCGTATAAATCGGTCATTGAATTTACCTCTTCACGACTCAAATTTAAATAGAAACAGCGATCTGTTATTCGACAAGCGTATAAGGCAAGGATATCAGAACAGACTTTAGTGGAGCAGCGAGAAAATTTTAGCGGCACGTTTCCAGGGCAATTGTGTTTTCATCAAAGATGCAATCGAATATCTTAGTTACCAGCGTTTCGTCATTTTTAGATTCCGTAATAATCCTGAAGCCGGTGTCTTGTTTGAATTTCCTGGAATCGATTGGCGCCGTAGAGAAAAATATAACAGATTCTCTCTGTTTCGTATCATATAAATCTCGAACAACTCTGATCGAAAGGAAATCATCATATATTTTTGCCCGCCCAAAGGACGATAAATGGATAAACAATTTGTCCGGGGCAAAATCTTTAATTACCGATTTTATTCTTTTGGTCGTTTCCATATCATTTAGACCGTCTATCGGTATATCCCGGATTTGGCAGCGATATTTTTCGTCTTTCCTCTTAAAGGTAAAGTCAATTATTAAACTGTTACCTTCATGACTTTCTTTTTGTTCCCACTTTACATCATCAAGATATTTTTCCTTTTCTTTTCTTTTAAGGTAGTCACTCGTTTTCAAAATCAATGCGTTTAAATTCCCAAGATCGATTAATTTATTGGTTGTTATTAATATGTTTTTCATGATGTTCTTCTTCCTTCTGACAAAATCAGTCATCTACAATTTTGATTATAATGCTTATCTTTTTCCTGTTACTGTCTAATTCATTATCATCTGTGATTTGAAAACCAAGGATGTTATTTCTGATGATTTTTTCTATCGATTGATTAAATTCTTCGATGTTTTCTGGTCCTCCTTGATAAGAAATCTGGCATATTTTACAAAGTTCATCTTTTATTTTTAGTCTCTTGAAATATTCATTGATTACCCACAGTGAAACACTCTTATTCGAAGAAGGGAGAGAAGAAACACATCCGTTCATTTTTTCTATTATTTTTTTCGCCTCTTCCTCGTTCACATCTGCTATCGGGTTGCTTATAATGACGGCTTTTCCATCGCAATCCAATTCAATTGGCATCGTATCTGTTTCTCTTGCTTGAGGAAATTCATCCTTCTCTTCAGTGTATCTTATTTTTTCTGATAATCCGTATCTCATGGCGTTATTAATCAACAGGGTAAAAAGTAAGATTACCTCGTAATCGGTTCCCCTGATTTTTTTATTCCATTTTTTCTCATCCTCTTTATCGACTTGCTTTATTTTGGCCTCTCGTACGCCGTTAATTCCTTTCGCCTCACCAGCAAGCATTTGGAAGCGAACTGCGGTCAGGCTTTCGGTTATCTTTTTCAGGTCGCTGTGATCCTGAGGCTCATTCCAATAGCAGCTATTTTTCTTCGGGCAATTTTCCGGTTTCTGATCACAAATAGTAATTTCCCCGTTGCTTATATAGCCGTTGTAACACTGTCCGCAAAATTGATCGGCAAGCGCTGAGAAGGTATATCCGGAAGCTGTGTCCATGGTTTGCCCATCAGTGATTTTCTTTATAACAGCTTTCATTCGATCATTGGGTGTATGCCCGGCGGCCTTGCTCTGTTCCAGATATTCCTTCTTCTCGCGAACATTGACATAATCTCGCAGTAAATTGCTGTTGAAGTCTTTTTCAAGTCTTTTCACAAACAGATTCCTGAACATTAATATGTTTCGAACGCTTCTTAAATATAAATCAGTTGAAGCTCCCAATCCATGATCCGTATTTTCCTCGGCAGTATCCGATTTACTTTCTTTGTCAAAATGCAACAATAAGTAAATGGGTTCAATTTCCCGCGCGTCATTGGATCCGGGGTATGGTTTTATCTCCGCCATTAAGAATTTATCTTTAATAAGAATTGAGTCACCAATTTTTTCCATGTTTACTGAGGGTGGCTGTGGATTTGGTGAAAACTGAGAAATTAATTCCCTGATCACTTTTTCTAACTCATCCTTCTGTTCCGCCTTATTATCCTCCCCAATCATATAATGGAGCCAGGAATCGCGAGGTTCACAGAATGCTGCAATTGTCGCGTTACTGCTTCCATGACCGTTTTTTATAAGATACTCATATTTCCCTTTGATGAATTCTTTGACATTTTTCAGATTGTCCTCAACCTTTCGGACGCCAAGAATATGAACATTTTCTTTCCCGGATAACCCTGCGGCTTTCGCAATATGCTCTCTCATCTTGTCATAGTACTTACCAATATCTTTTTCTTTCGTATCATCCAGCAATAACTTATACAGACGCACCATCCCGATAATTTGTTCAATATGGACCTTATTCTTATATTCATCACCGGTGTAATTTAATTTCACGATCTCACAAAAATTTTGCAAATAATAGGGAGCAGGCTGCTTTTTATCCGGGTCGAGAAAGGCGATGGTTTTGACGTCTGTGGTTATCAGATCGTTTTTGACAATATCGGCAATGCCATCGTAATAAATTCTGGTGTTCTCAATAAACAAGCGATCCCGGAGGTCTTTTTTCCGATCATCAGTCCATAACAGATTTCGTCCTTCCACCCGGTTTGAATCGATATATTCCGGCCACTCGCGGCTTTTGAGTAACAAACATTCCAGCCACAAACTTTTTGTCTCATCTCCGTTTAACTCGATCAATCGCTTGACCTGATTCACATACCATAGGACAAAATCCGTGCTGTCTTTTCCCCATTCCGAATACAAACCGCCCATACACTTCTCGTAAAATTCGAATATTTTTGAGAAATTTTCTTTCCGGATCATATAATTCGAGCCGTTTTTTGTCAGGCTCCCCAGGAGTGTTTTTAGCAGATCAATGACCAATTCACATTTTTTCTTTCGGGTTCTTTTTTCATATTCGGTGTCATTCTTGATGAAATGATCGATGATTTTAATCACCTTGATGACTCTTAAGTCGGAATTTTTCGCTTGAAAGGGCTGGTCTTTTTGAAGAAGACCAGCCAGAAGTTTCAGCGTCCAGCCAAAACTTGCTTCAAGAACGCTCTTACGGAAGGTGATAGGAGTCCTTGAGAGGATCTTCATGAAAGAAATCAGATATTCGATGTATTCACCGGGATCATTATGGCACTGGGCCAATTGGTCCATCGATTTTTCGCTATGGTCTTCGCCGGTAAAATAGGAGGTTAATATCTTTTCCCTGGCCTGCGCGAGAAAATCCTTTTCGTCGTTGTCCAAATCCTTTTCGTCTTTGTACAAATCAGACGATGACTTTCTCCCTTGCAGATAGTGCAAAAGCCTTTCACACTTCATCGGGCTTTGCTTACGTCCTTTCCGCTCGTTGTACTCGGAGCTGAAGCGCGAATAAAACCCCGGAAAATGTAAAAATTTTAAGCTGAGGTTTAAACCGACCATCTCCCAGATGCACAGCTCGACTTCATTAACGTCATTCTTTTTGTAACCCAGATCGTCAATTTTTGAATAGACTTCCTGCGCGCATATTAATCGCTTCAGGGCTCTTTCTTGGAAAATAACAATGTCCGCCGTCTCGGCGCTTGTTCCACTTTCATTTTTCGGTTGATGACCGTTTTGCAGGCGATGCTTTTTTTCTTTTTTTTCCCAATTAGCGGCAACTTCATTCGTAGCTGCCCGTTCGGCTAAGGTAGCGCATTTTGCCGCCAGGTCACATAAAATACAGGCGTCCTTGCTGCCGCGGATATTCGGCGTTGCAAATTCAAGGAAACTATGAAATTTACCTTTGTCAATATAACTGCGTTGGGTATCCTCAGAGCAGCGGGAAAATAAAAGAATGATGCTCTCAAAAATTTTGATTTTTATGTTTTCATCATGAAAGGCTTCTTCGGGGAATAGGGAACGGATCAAATTTTTGGCCCGGACAAACGTCTTCCCCGATGCGATCGAACTGTCAATGAAGTGGAAATTGATGACTGCATTTTTGCCTGAATACTTTACATTTTCATATAATGCGGTAATATGGCTGAGCTTCGTTTTGATATTGTCGCGATACTCCCGGTGCACGTCAAAACGCAGGACGATCGGCTGATCCAAAAACAATTCTTCGATAACTCTGTTGAGCCATTCCGCATTGTTAGGGTTTTGAGGCGCTACCAGGATGTTGTATATTCGGTCCGACGGACCGGCCTGCGGGAAATTTTGCTTAATGTCCGCAAACCATTTGCTCAGAGAAACATTGATCTCCTCCGAATCAGAATTCCCCTTTTTCGTGATATTTGCGAACAGGACTTCTGGATTAAAGTAGTACTGAAAGTGATTCCCGGAACTTTCGATATGCCCATAACGGTAAGCACGGCCTGAACAAATCTGCCTGATCCAGTCCGCGGTAATTCCGCGACGCGTGTGACCGTTTTCATGGGTTGTCAAATTCGGCGTGATTAATCCAATCGTTTGTTTGGGAATAATGGACGTCTTGTCCGTTTCAGTCAGCGGCTTTTCTTCGATATATTGGATGGGATAACAGAGATTACAGCGTAACGGATCCTGCCATTGTGAATTTACCGCGACGAGATAACGAACGGGCGGCTTAATCGCTAATTTTTCTTTAGTTTGAATAGTCCGCTGGTCTATTTGAATGTCATCCCAGTAGGTTTTTTCTATTTCCGTGATTCCTTCTTTGCCATCCCTGATCAGCAGAACAGCAATATTCGCAATAACGTTCTGGTTTTCCCCGGGTACAAACTTAAGCTTTTTATCCAGAGCGGATTTAATTTTGTTATGCGTTGACAATGTGCTGTTGATTGGTACAATGATAGCGATTTTATCCGTTTGTTTTAATTCTCTGGCGCCGTTTACTCGTAACCGCGGCTCGGGTAAGCCGGGCACATCTTCAAAAATTGCGTAATCAATGGTGATGTTTTTTAACCGGTTCTTAAGCTTCTTTTTGATAGATATGATCAAAAGTTCTGAATAGGTTTGATATCCGATCAGTACCAGACTGCCATTGGCCTGAAAAACGCTGTGTTCTACCAATCCTTCTACAATCATTTTTGAAATGATCTCTGCAAATCCGGAGATATAACGCGGGACTTGGAATAGTTCCTGTGCTTCGAAGAAGTTTTCCGTAACATGGATCTTGCTGCCGATCCGAACATGACTGTGTTCGATCTTGCAGCCAAAATTTTCGCTCTGGATGTTTGTCCGCAGCGTGGTGGCCACGCCTCTCTCAAAAATGGTTTCATCCTGCCCTGGGTCAACTTTTATAGCGAGGCTATAGGGTACAAACTCCTTCTTCGAATCGTCTTTTGGATCGTCATGAGCATCCGGAAATCGATTCCAAATCTTCTGTTCCAGAACACTATGCAGAAAACTCACGTTCCCTTTTGAAGAACTGAGTATCTCGGATACCGCAATCGCTTCTTTCAGATTGGCTCCGGATATAAGGAAATCATCACAGCCATCTATATGGGCAAGATATATTTCCACCGATCCCATTCCGTCACAACGCGCAAAACGATTATAAAAGGAACAGAATAATTCCACGATTTGAAGCAATTCCACTGAAGAACAATTGATTATTGCTATTTTTAGTCCTTTATTATCTTTTTTACCGGAGAGCAGAACCTCATTTTCGTAAATATAATAAAACAATCCCTTAAGAAATAGCTCTCTATAGTGCAAGTTTGTATTGTCACCATCAAATTGGGAATGATCAAAGTCAGGCTGAGAAAGATAGGAAGTAAATTGAGAAAGATCGAAGGTAAAAATGTTATTATCAGTATTTTTAAACGCTTCCCTTAACTTCCCTGCGAATGGAATGCATATATCTTCAGTGTCCCTTTTCTTTCCCTTGGGCTTCTTCGCTATTTCAGTGCGAATAGCTTTAATTTCCGGATTCTTCTCATTTGATGGGAACAGAGTAAGTTGTTCAATTTCCTGAGGGCGAGAAAAAAAACTCTGAAGGACGTTGTCACACGCTATTGACTTCCACTTCGCAACTGGGTGAAAATTAATTTTATTCTCAGATAAATTGAATCCGGTAATTTTTTGTTCGCTTTGCAGACGAAGCGGTATTACGATCGCGTACTGGGTTCCCGGGATATATTTATCTTTCCCGTTTCCTTTTTTCCCCGTGGAGCTATAATAGCACGACGCATCCCAATCCGGTTTTGTCCCGCTTCGCACTTCAAACCAGCCCGCATAGCTTTTTATGATCGAACTGAACTGCATTAACCCGTAATGATAGAGGATATTGATGGGAATGGCGTAAAATTTATCCCAATCATCTATCGTGACGGAATTGTTTTTGTTACCGTTATTTTCCGGGTCAAAGAAATCTTTTAACTTCGCGTTCCTGAATGTTTCAAGAAATTCGGAAACTTTTACTTCATCTCCGTCTTTATAATATTTATTTTCGAGCCGATCTGTATTTAATTTGATAAAGCTGTCCTTCATAATATTTGAGACAGGCACTTCATAATCCGATCCTTGGGGTTTATACAGGTCGGTAATACAAACTTCTAAATAACAGCAATCCTCCCAATTAATTCCTTCCGGGTATTTGTCTTTTAAAAATTCAAGTTTTTCCTTTTTGTGGATTCGGAAGCTGAAGAACCCCGATTTGCTCTGAGAATGGCGGATCGTGTTGTCAAACAATTGCAGAAAACCGGCGGAAAAGTCCTGCATATCGTTGATCGGCTTGATGATTCGTTCCGCCCGATATTTCTCCAGGAACAATGTCTTATCCTCATCAGGCAAATAGAAAAAATAGACGCAAAACATAAGAAAGGATAAAAGCGACATGTCCAAATAGGGCGACCCGCCGGCGAATATTTCCCTGATCCGATCCTCAGGTTTTTCTTTCTCTCCATCCGGATCGCTGGTTTGAGCTTCGAACAGGTATTTCAGACATATCGCCTTTATTACATGCGTGGTTATTTCACGGTAAGCTTTTTTGTTGCTATTAACCGAAAATAAACTCGCCATTTTTTTGCTTAGGATATCTTCTTTGAGATTTGCCGGGTTCAAGTTTTTGCCAAAAGCGTCCTCGACACTCAGGGAAAAAATAATTTTTGTTTCAGCGCTGATTTCCAGCAAAGGGCAGAAACTGGTGGAGATGTTTGCTGACAGGTACTTTTCATTATTGATGGCAAGCCGCTTCAGGGCAAGCCGCTTCGGCTCCGAATTCCTATTATCGTCATAACCATAAATAAAAAATGAATTATAGAAATTGCAAGGAAAATCATTAATAATTCGCTTGTCTGTCGTGGAATATTTCTCGTTCTGTTTATCTGTTGGAGTCGTGGGAGGGATTCTCGCATCATGCAGTGAAATTAAATACAAATAATGAGACAGTCTAAAATAAAAATCATCTGTATATTTAATTCCTTGATCGGTTTCTTTGGCTCTTTTATAGGTTACAAGGATAAATAGTCTTTTGCCCGATACCATTTCTTCCAATAACTTCATCGCGGATACCAAATATTGAAAATTGGATATCTCATTAATATCGTCGTTTGTTATGTCGACTCGAAATATAAATCTCAGGTCGGAAAGGTTAGTTTTGGCTAAATACTCCGGCAAAGTTTTTCTGCGGAAATTACTATCCGGCTCCGCTTTCACCGCTTCTATCATCATTCTTCTAATTTCTTCGTTTTTGTCCGGCAAAAGTTTGTAAGAAATAAACGGCACGAGATCGGTAAACGTTAAATCCCTGACAGATCCGGATTTTGAGGCTGCCTCAATTTTTTGAATAATACTGACGGCGTTTGCGTAACTATCCTGGTTGTTGTGGGCGTGGATTATGATTGCATGCGGGTCGTTGGTCATGTTTGTCGTCCCAATCGAAATAGGTTTTGATCATGTAAAAATAATGCAGCGATTGCCGGATTTCTGTCCGGAAAACAACTGTCTGTTAATTAACTTTTCTGAAAATATAAGTGTATATAATAATATCATTTTTATTAAATAACAGTAAGCAATTCAGCATTTCAGAATTTGCAGAGCCTCCTTCGAATTAAAAGAACAAAAAAACTCCTCGTTTTGGAACGACAATGGAATTGCTGTTAATAGAATAATTTGTATGAATTGTCATCATATTTCAGTGAATTGCAAAACTCTTCATTGACTAAAATAATGCGCTCATAATTCCTCATTGTGATCAACTTTCACGATCTTAACTCTCCGTGAACCCGAGAACGTTGCCTGGTATTCTCTAAGGATTTCCTGGAGATTACTGTTGCTGATCTCACGCATCTCATAAAGCGATTGAATCGAGTAGAAGGTCGATCTGACAACCACCTTGGTTTTCTCTTGCCAATGCTGGAAAGTGATCCTTACCATACCGTAATTTTTTCGCCTGAACACGAACCTTGAAACAACCCTTCCGGAGCAAAAACCACCAGTCCCAATCAGCTCCTGTGTATCTGGCTTCTTCAATCCGATTGAATTCGTAATATCGAACATTGGGCGCTCTTTGGTGAAAATAGTCAAGCAGCCAATCAGTTATTGACTCTTCCTTAACTGTCGGCTGCCGTTGAATCCAACCCGCTATATAATCATTAGCGTCGAATGCGATTTCATTGAGTTTCTGTTTCATGATACACCTCCGAATTTCGACATAGCGTCTTGTTTTTATCTGGATTTAAAATTTAGAC
>CALCQT010000196.1 GCA_937894825.1 uncultured Anaerolineaceae bacterium | reverse complement strand
GTGTCGATGACCCGGGCACAGCCTTACCCCCTTCATCTGAAAACAGCGAGCCCTATTTGATCGTCACGCCGACATGCGCGAACCCTTCCGATCCGGTCACGGTGGAAGGATTCAATTTTCTTCCCGTCACACAGCTCTTTGTTCAATTTGTCCCGCCCAATGGTGTGAAATTGAACATGGGAAATATCACAACCGATCAAGACGGACATTTTGCACTCGAAACAAAGATTCCCAAAAATCGGGAAGCCTCGGAACCGCAAACAATCCAGGTAAAAACCTCGGTCTATGCCGGAAATCTAAGAATTTCCAGCGCATTGAAAGATACCTGGAATAAAATTGTCGAGACATTGTTTTTGGCGTTGTTATCAACGACCGTCGGTTTTGTCTTCGCATTGGCATTAAGTTTTTTTGCTGCCAAAAACCTGATGGAACGTCTCACAGCACAATTTATCAGCATTACTATTATTCTTATCCTGATCCCGCTCGGCTTCCAAATTGGCGGGAAAACCGGATCCGTCATACTGAATCTGATTCTGGAACAATCTTTTTCTCCGCTCATTACAGGGCTGGGTGTGTTAATCCTGCCGGGAGTCCTTCTCCTGTTGTTCCCGAAAGCAATGAACGAGATATCGTCACGAAATTCGACCATTTTCCACAGGATTGGATCCTATATTTTAAAAATACTGGTCGTGATCATTTCCACCGTTTTCGCTTGTTTTCTTGCCTCATTTCTGGTTTTCAGCGGGAATCAGCTCGCTAAATTACTGGGCAAACTCGCTTTTCTGGGTACATTTATTCGGGATATCGGAGAAATCCTTGAAATGATCATTCCGCTTTGCCTGGCGCTGGCTGTCGTTTTCGTTTTCAGCAGTATCGGTGGCAATTTGGGAAAACGCATTCTGAAAATCTCATCGACAGGTTTTAGCAGAACCATAACAATTATCTTTTCTATCCTCGCATTCATGATGATCAGTTATTTACTCATGCGGGCACTGAATTGGCTCTATGAATTCCGCAACGCGAAGCAGTATTTTCTTTATGCTGCGATCTTTGGTGGAATAATCGGATTAATTCTTGGTGTTCTCTACAAACCGGACAAAGAATTGAAAATCGGGATCGCGATTTACTTTATAACCCGAACAATTTTCAACGTATTAAGATCCATCGAATCACTGGTAATGGTGATCGTATTCGTGGTCTGGGTCGGAATCGGCCCGTTTGCGGGCGCACTGGCCCTGGCATTGCACACCATCGCCGCGCTTGGCAAAATGTATTCGGAACAGGTTGAAAACATACTTGAAGGTCCGCTTGAAGCGATCCAGGCAACCGGAGCGAATCTACTGCAACAGGTGGTCTATGGTGTCATTCCCCAAATCGTACCCCCCTATATTGCGTTCACGTTATATCGCTGGGACCAAAACGTCCGCATGTCAACGATCATCGGTTTCGCCGGTGGCGGCGGAATCGGGTTTCTGCTGCAACAGAATATCAACCTGTTGAATTATCGCGCCGCCTCGGTGCAAATGATTGCAATTGCGGTTGTCGTTTCTCTCATGGATTACCTGAGTGGATACGTGAGGAATAAGATTGTATAAACTTTTTTGCGCCAAATTATTATCGCTGACATCGGCAGTCCAAGTGTAAACAAAAAGACCGATCCCTGAGAGTCAGGCACCGGTCTTTTTTTATCTTTCGAGAATCTTTCGGATTACCGGGTTTTATTTTCCCAGAAAATTTTCCAGTGATTCGAAATCATTTTTGGCGGTCATATCCATTGTCATCGGACTGACAGCCACCATCAATTCATGACAAACAGCCTGAATGTCAGAATCCGGTTCCACCAGGTTCGAATCAAATTCAGATGACCAGATAATCGGGGCCGGCAGATTAAACGCGATTCGTTTGATTGTTTTTCCCCACCCGCTAAGACGGGAAACTCGCGTCAGCCGCCAGGGTGTTTCGCCGGTCGCGTTCTTCGGCACGTCAATCTTCAGAAAATCAACCCCATCCGGCAAACCGCTGTGCAGCACTTTCTCAGCAAAGGTCCGTCCAAATCCGGCAGCGGCAGTAAAATCCACCTCAAGTGAGTACTCTTCGTAATTCCGCTGTGAATCAAGTTCCAGGGAAATCGCAATCCCCTTGATACCAAACGACGCGGCTTCGACCGCCGCGCCAACCGTACCAGAAGTTGTCACAATATTTCCCAGGTTATCACCATAGTTAATACCACTGACCACCAGATCCGGCTTGACAGGCAGGATTTCTTCTATCGCATGAAAAACCGACTGCGCAGGAGAACCGCCAATGGCATAGGTATGCACATTATAGCCGTTTACCCTGTTTTCCCATTCCTCAATAATCCCATCCGATCCTTCAAAAAAAATTCTTCCGGATCCGGAACACTGTTTATTCGGAGCAACGACCCATAATTCGCCTAATGGTACCAGTTGCTCTGCCATTGCCCACAAGCCGGGAGATTTAATCCCGTCATCATTTGTTAATACGATCTGAGGCTTCGCCATTCTTTCTCTCCATAAGTTTTACTCCCTTCATTCTACCGGATATTTGGTACCCGTCGGTAAACTTATCCGGTTTTTAACAAAGGTTGTCATCACAAGAGGAAATCTAAAAAAAGCCCCGCAGTGTGAATGCGGGGCTTTTGATTGGAGAACTACCAAAGAACAGGCTTGCCCTGTTTCGTATCCTTGTCCGGATTAATCAACACCAAACCCGTTTAGTCCTTCCCATGATATCAGCATCCGATTTCTCAGACTTTGCGGCACATCAATGATACGTTGATTACTGGAACCTCGAAACGGGTGCGCCAGCGTTTTTTGCGCCTGAAGGAACGGGCCATCCACCAGCACATCGCATTGCGAGAGCAGGGCATGAATAGCCGGTTCTTTGGAGTTCATCAAGGTCTCCCAGGTGAACCCGGTATAAGCCCAAACGTCTTTATTCATCCTGTGGAACGCCTCCGCAACCGCCGCAGCGGCCCTTGGCTGATAGAAAGGATCCCCGCCGCTGAGAGTCACACCCTGAATCAGCGGGGATATTTCCAAGTGTTTCAACAAGTCTAAGATTTGGTAAATATCCCCACGGTTAAAATCCCAGGTATCCGGATTATGGCAACCAGGACAATGATGTCCGCAGCCCTGGAAAAAGACTACAATTCTCATTCCAGGGCCATCCGTGACGCTTTCATTCACAACGCCGGAAATTCGTGCAGAAATTTCCGCGTCAGAAGTTTTCATGCGAGCGCCGGTCATCCAGCTCCGATTTTTTCGCTTCGTTGAACCGGTCAACCGTCGAAAGGTAACCGGTGATCCGGCGGACTCGATGAATGTCCATGCTTCCACATACCGGGCACTCAGATTCGATTACACCGCGATTTCCGCAGAAATGGCACTCATCAATCGGGAAGTTAATCCCGCCATACCCAATATCCGCCGCCGCCATCGTGCGAACCATCGCTTCAACAGCGTCCAGATTGTGCACCGGCGGCGCATCCAATTCGATATAACTGATATGACCGGCATTGGTGAGCGCATGATAGGGCGCTTCGATACGCATTTTATTAAAGGAAGATATTTTGCGGCTGACAGGGACATGGTAGCTGTTGGTATAGTAAGCTTTATCGGTAATCCCCGGAATTGCCCCAAATTGTTTGCGGTCAATCCCGACAAAACGGCCGGAAAGTCCTTCCGCAGGCGTGGCCAGCAGTGTATAATTCAAATTATATTGATCAGAAAAATGATCAGTCACCTGCCGCATGTATCGAACGATCTCCAACCCCAAAGCCTGCAAATCTGGACCTTCATAGTTTTCGGATCCGGTCAAAGCATGCAGCGTTTCCGCCAATCCGATGAACCCGATCGATAAAGTCCCATGCCGGATTGCCGAAAGGATCTCGTCTTCCGGCCTTAAATTTTCTGAATCCAAATAAAGGCCCTGCCCCATCAAGAAGGGCATATCGCGCACTTTCAGATGAGACTGAACCTGATAGCGCTGATACAACTGGCGGGACACCAATACAAGTATTTCCTTAAGGTTGGAAAAAAATGTTTGCAGATTTCCCTTGGCTTTAATCGCGAGCCGCGGGAGGTTGATGGACGTGAATGAGAGGTTTCCCCTGCCATCGCTGACCGCTTCTCCATACCTGTCAGAAATGACTCTTGTCCGGCACCCCATATACGCGACTTCAGTCCCAAATTCCCGATTAAAGGTACTGTCCATGAAAGAGAAAGTTGGATTCATCCGGGTTGAAGCCACTCGGATTGCAAGCCGGAAAAGATCATAGTTCGGATCGCCGGGTTCGAAATTGATCCCTCTCTTTACGCGGAAAATAATGTTCGGAAAAATCGGTGTTTCGCCTTTACCCATCCCTTTTTCATAAGCCAAAAGGAGATTACGAGTAATCGCCCGTCCGCCCTGGCTGGTATCACAACCCAGATTGATTGAGCTGAAAGGAACCTGTGAGCCTGCCCGGCTGTGCATTGAGTTCAGGTTATATACCAACCCTTCCATCGCCTGATAAATTTCACCTTCGCCGGAACCGGAAACAAAATCTGCCATATCGCGGTCAAAAAACGCAAATGACTGCCCGCCATGCATATCATTTTGAGAACTCTGAAGAATGATGGCGGCTAATGCCGCTGCCGACATTGCCCGCTTCGGGGGACGAATAAAACCGTGGCCCGTGTTGAACCCATTATGGAGCAATTTCCGCAGCGGAATCTGGAGACAGGTCAGTGTCTTGGCATAGAAATCCAAATCATGAATGTGAATATCACCATTGCGATGAGCCTGAGACATATCCTCCGGAATTAATCGCGAAAGATAATAATGGCGGCTGGCCGCGGATGCAATTTGCAGCATTTTGGCGGAAGGGGAATTGCCGACATTCGCATTCTCTCGATTGGTTTCAACCAGGATATCCGCAACCGTATCCATCAACTCCGATTTTCCTTCACGGATGCGGGTCCGTCGGTCACGATACAAAATATATGCTTTGGCCGTACGGGCATGCCCGTTTTCGATCAGGATTTTCTCCACCGCATCCTGCACATCCTCAACGGCCGGCAATGAAATCTGCTTCTCAACTTTGAGATAAATCACGACTGCTTCCGCAAGTTCGCGTGCTTTCTCGGCGTCGTCGCCGCCGACTGCCTGAGCGGCTCTGAAAATTGCATTGGAGATTTTTTCAATGTTAAAAGCGACAATCCGCCCGTCACGCTTCTGAATCAATTGAAAACTCGTCTCAATTTCCTGATTGAACGAGCGTGTTTTTTCATCCGCAAAAATTGTCGTTGGTTTCCTCACCTGGTTCCTGTTCATCATTCATTTCCTCTCTTTCTGAAAAGCTTGGACGAAACGTAATCCTAAATTACATTTCGCAAGCCATAAACTGCTACCAATCCTTCTCAGAGCCCGGTTCGGAATTCATATTTTCGGAAATAAAAAAATACTCCCAAATTGTCTCCCGAAAAAGCTCATCCGCTGACAGATGAGCCATCGAAAGGCGCCGGAGTACCTTTATCGCTCAAACCTTTATCGCGAAGGATGAATATCTTATGGACAAGCATTCGGACTTTTACCGTTGCGCGACAGTGCCGGAGTTTCACCGGACTTCCCTTGCTGTTTCAACCACCCACGACAGGCAGGTTCCATAAGGCTTTCTCAAATTATATCAAACTTTTTTTCTATTATTCGGACAGGATTTTAGGCAATTTGATTTTGGCGAGATCGTCAAGAGGGTGTCCCCAAATACGAAAAATGAAGCTGTTCTGCAATATCTGCGGACAAATAGAGCCTGCTACGGTCGTAAAAACTGCATTTTGGACACCCTCTGTACTGATGCAGCAATTTTTTCAAAAATCACCCCATTTAAGTCCTGTTTCAAAAATGAAAGTGGAAAAATAAAATTCGCGTATAATCGAATTTGTAAAGTTAACGTAAACAAATCGACAATTCAATTGGAGGGACCATGTCTTTTCACATCATTACAGATTCCTGTTGCGATCTTCCGGAATCTTTAACCTCGACCTATCAGGATCTCGATATCGTCAACCTCACATTTACGATTGACGGGGAGCCTGCACCATCCGGAATGACCGGGAAAGAATTCTATGACCGTTTACGCAAAGGAAGCATTTCAAAAACCAGCCAGGCAAATCCGGAAGATTTCGTAACCGTTTATAAGAAGGCTTTGGAGAAAGGCAAAGACATTCTCTACATCGGGTTTTCCAGCGCACTGAGTGGCACGCTGGAGAGCGGCAGGAGGGCGGTTGAGATCATCGGACAGACAACCTACCCCGGACGCCGGATAATCACCGTAGATTCGCTCTCAGCCGCACTGGGGCTTGGCTTTTTGGTTGATTCCGCCATACGCTTACGCGACTCGGGAAAAAATCTGGAAGAGGTCTTCAATTGGCTGGAATCCAATAAACTGAAAGTGAATCATTGGTTCACCGTCAACGATCTGCACTTTCTGCAGCGCGGCGGCCGGATCACGCTTGGAACCGCCTGGCTGGGCAGCGTTCTCAATATAAAGCCGGTCATGAATGTAGACGACCTGGGAAGGCTCATCCCGAGAGAAAAAGCACTTGGAAGAAACAAGGCCATCCACCGGCTGGTCCAAAAGATGAAAGAATTGGCTGTTGACCCGGGAAATCAGCGAATCTTCATTTGTCATGGAGATTGCCTGGAAGATGCTGAAATGCTGGTCGAGCTGATCCGAAAGACTTTCGGAACAAAAGAATTCGTCATTAATGATGTCGGGCCGGTAATCGGTTCCCATTCCGGACCGGGTACGCTTGCGCTTTTCTTTATGGGCGCCCACCGCTGATAATGAAATTCGCATAGCATCAATACTGCAAAATAAAATAAAAAAAATCGATAATTCTATCGGAGGTACTATGTCTTTTCACATTGTTACAGATTCCTGTTGTGATCTTCCGGAGTCCTTGACCTCAACCTATCAGGATTTCGATATCGTCAACCTCACATTTACAATTGACGGACAGCCGGCTCCGTCCGGAATGACCGGGAAAGAATTCTATGATCGCCTGCGCAAAGGAAGCATTGCAAAAACCAGTCAGGCCAATCCGGAAGATTTCGTAGCTGTTTATAAAAAAGCGCTGGAAAAAGGAAAAGATATCCTCTACATTGGATTTTCCGGCGTGCTCAGCGGCACACTGGAGAGCGGCAGGAGGGCGATTGAAATCATCGGGCAAACTTACCCCGGGCGCAGAATCATCACGGTAGACTCGCTCTCAGGCGCGCTGGGACTGGGTTTGCTGGTCGATGAAGCCATCCGGTTGCGGGACGCCGGGAAAGGTCTGGAAGAAGTTTCCAGTTGGTTGGAATCCAACAAACTCAAATTAAATCATTGGTTCACCGTCAACGATCTGCATTTTCTGCAGCGCGGCGGCCGGATCACACTCGGAACCGCGTGGCTGGGAAGCGTTCTCAGCATAAAGCCAGTCATGAATGTCGACGATCTGGGCCGCCTCATCCCGAGAGAAAAAGTACTCGGCAGAAACAAGGCCATCCATCGGCTGGTCCAAAAGATGAAGGAGTTAGCTGTCGATCCGGAGAAACAGCGAATCTTTATTTGCCATGGAGATTGCCTGGAAGATGCTGAAATGCTGGCCGATTTGGTCCGAAAGACTTTCGGCATAAACGATTTTGTTATAAACGATGTTGGACCGGTAATTGGTTCTCATGCCGGTCCGGGTGCACTCGCGCTCTTTTTCATGGGGAAGCATCGATAGCGATCAAACGCTCATAGATCACAAAAGGAGCTGGGCATTCAAATAAATGCTCAGCTCCTTTTTCTTTCCATTAATTGTCAGCGATTTCGCAGTTTTTCGGAAATCAGTTTAATGGCTTTCTCCAACGCCTCCGGAACTTTCGCGCTGTCCTTTCCACCGCCCTGGGCCATGGTCGGCTTTCCGCCGCCTTTTCCACCCGCGATCTCCGAAATATCCTTAATAATTTCTCCGGCATGCACACCACGTTTGATCAGTGAATCGGACACCGTGGCGATAAAAATCACTTTTCCGTCAACAACACTGCTGAAGACAGCCGCCGCATCGGGATGCTCTGACCGGAACCGATCTGCCAGCGTGCGCAACGTCTCAACAGCGGCATTAGGAATATGAACCGCCAACAGGTCGGCGTCATCAATCTTTTGAATCTTATCGGAAAAGCCCGCAAAGTCTTTCAGAGCCAACTCATTTCGCAATTCGGCAATTTCTTTTTGAGTTTTATGAATTTGATCCTGCATCGATTCAACCCGCTCCGAAACAGATTCAGGCGGAACATTGAACACAGCCGCCATCGCCCGAATGACGTTATTCTTCATTCTCAAATCAGCATTGGCAGCCCGGCCGGTGATCGCCTCAATGCGCCGGATACCGGTTGCCACGCTGCCTTCGCTGATGATCACAAAAGAGCCAATTTCACTGGTGTTCGAAACATGGGTCCCGCCGCATAATTCAGCGGAAATCGCATCATCCTCGTCGGTTATACGAACAACACGAACCACATCACCATATTTTTCATTGAACAAGGCTGTCACACCTTCGGCCATTGCATCATCGAGTTTTTCGATCCTGGTTGAGACCGGTAAGTTATTCAAAATTTCCGCATTAACGATCTCTTCAATCCGGGTAATCTGCTCGCTTGTCAGCGCTTGATTACTGGTGAAATCAAAACGCAGCCGATCCGGCGCGACCAGAGAACCAGCCTGCCGTGCATGATCACCGACAACTTTATGCAGCGCAGCATGCAGCAGATGGGTAGCGGTATGATTTCGCATGATATCCTGTCGGCGCGCGATATCAACCTGCAGGATAACCGGTTGATTGGCCACAGCTTTTCCACTCCGCAGAATGCCGTGATGTACAATCATACCGGCACTGGGCCGCCGGATGCTGTCCACTTCAAAAATGAAACTGTCGTCCGCAGCGCGGATCGTGCCGCTATCACCAACCTGACCGCCCATTTCCAGATAAAAATTCGTCGCCCGGGTGATCAGTTCGGCTTCCTCACCTTCCGATAATTCGTCAAAGCTTTCCTTGTTTTTCAGGATCATCACCAGATCCGTCGAAAGCGATTTCGCGCCATAGGGATCATAAGCGACGCCTGCCTCGTCAAGCAAACCGCGCTGTTTCAAATAAGCAGCAAAAGCCGCATATTGTTCCGCGTCCTCGCCACCCATCGCGCCCATCGCCTTACCCCCGCCGGAGGCAACCCGATGCGCTTCCGCGGCCTTCAGAAAACCTTCACGATCGACGTCCAGACCGAATTCCCGCACAATGTCATAGGTGATTTCCAAAGGCAGGCCGTGTGTCGAATACAAATCAAAACAGGTATCGCCATCAATTACACGCTGTCCGCTTTTCTGCATTTCGGCGACAATTTCATTCAACTGGCTGATCCCGTTATCCAGGGTTTTATTGAAGCGATTTTCTTCCCAGTCAATCGCCTGTAAAATTGCGCCGGACATCTGCCCCAGTTCAGGGTACGCCCCCTGGTAGTTTTCGATCACGGCTGCAGCCACCTTTGACATAAAAGGTTCTTTGATACCCAGCTGCTGTCCAAAACGAACGCCGCGCCGAATAATCATCCGGCAAATATAGTTGCGTCCGATATTCCCGGGCACGACGCCATCCCCAATCAAAAATGCCGCGGCGCGGGCATGATCCGCCACGACCCGATAAGGGGTGAAATTCGCCGTCATTTCAGTTTCGCTCGCGCCGGTCAACTGGCGCAATGTTTTCAGCATCGGTGCAAAGAGGTCGGTTTTGTAATTGGAATCTTTTTTCTGCAGTACGGAAACAATCCGCTCGAAACCCATGCCGGTATCCACAAATTGCTGTGACAGCGGCGTCAGCGTTTCAGCATTCAACCGATTATATTGAATAAAAACCAGGTTCCACAATTCCAGAAAACGGCTGCAATCGCCATTGACGCTGCAAACATGTCCGGGGACATTCTGTTTGTCACAGTGTTCCGGCCCCAGGTCAATATGGATTTCACTGCACGGGCCACAGGGGCCTGTCTCAGCCATTTCCCAGAAATTTTCTTTCCGGCCAAAATAAAGAACATGCTCCGGATTGATCCCCGGTTGCGAAAGCCAAAGTTCATGCGCTTCTTCATCCGTCGGGATCTCGCCCCTATTATCTTTGAAGCAAGTCGTCCAAAGTTTGTCTTTATCCAGCTGCCAAACCTCGGTCAGCAACTCCCAGGCCCAGGATATGGCCTCCTTTTTGTAATAATCACCAAAGGACCAGTTACCAAGCATCTCAAAAAAAGTATGATGCGTGTCATCCCGTCCGACGTCATCCAGGTCATTGTGTTTCCCGGCCACACGCATACATTTCTGACTGTCACAGGCGCGGGTATAGGGCCGTTTGTCCGTCCCCAAAAAAATGTCTTTAAACTGCACCATTCCCGCGTTTGTGAACAAAATTGTCTGATCCCCTGCCGGGACAAGCGAAGCGGAACGAACAGCCGTATGTTCATGTTTCACAAAAAAATCGATAAATTGCTGTCTGATCTCGTTTCCGCTGAGTTCACTTTTCATTCCGGGCTCCTGTTATAATCATTTTTTGCCATATTATTATATACTGAAATGAGCTGTCTTACCGCAGAACGCCAGAATTTTATTCTCATACCAGAATGATGACCCTATGATCTACGATCCGTATTCCGAATAAATTCGTTTCGTTCCGCACAAATACGCTGCAAAAGCTAAGGAGACTATTGATGCCTCGTATTTTTATAGCAATTCCAATTCCAAATAAAATTAAACAGCGCATCTCTCAGGAAATTCTTTCAGACAAAACTTTTTCTAATCTCCGGATTCGTTGGGTACAGCCTAAAAATCTGCATATCACGTTGAAGTTTCTGGGTGAGACTCCATCCGAAAGGATTCCTGCTTTGATAGCGGCGATGCAGGCCACAGCAGCGCAGACCGATCCCTTTTCAATCCGATTGGAAAAGGGCGGCGTGTTTCCCAACCGGCAAAAACCCAAAGTGGTCTGGATCGATATTGAACCGCCTGCACCATTACTGAAAATCTGGCAGACGCTTGAAACAAATGCGTCAAAAAATGGCTTCCCGCGGGACACAAAACCGCTCAAGGCGCATCTCACACTGGGGAGAATTGCAGACAGCCATGTTGAAACAGAGAAAACCAGAATCGGACCGCTGCTGGATGCCGCGTCCACCCTGCAATTACCCATTTTTGAAGTCAACCAGATCCAGTTAATCCAAAGCACGCTTTCTCCCCAGGGTGCTGAGTACAGCCTCCTGCACCAGGAAGTAATAGGCCTGCAGGCGTAATATAGGATACAGGATACAATCAACAAACTTATATACGAGAGGTCGATTATGGAAAAAAAACACACCACAGAAAATCGAACGCTGCAGACAGCGCGGATCATCCTGCGCCCCTGGAAAGAAGCGGATGCGGAAGTATTATACGAATATGCCCGGGATCCACGCGTCGGGCCGATGGCAGGCTGGCCGGCTCACACAAGCGTGGAAAACATCAAAGATGTGCTGTCAGCTGACGAAACGTATGCAATTGTGCTGAAAAAGACCGGAGAACCGGTCGGAAGCATCGGCTTGATGCTCAATGGAAAACAGGGTCGCGACCTGGGTGACAAAGGCGGTGAAATCGGTTACTGGATCGGTGTGCCGTTTTGGGGACAGGGACTGGTACCGGAAGCGGTCCGCGAGCTGCTGCGGCACGGGTTTGAAGACCTCGGATTAGAAAACATCTGGTGCGGCTATTATGATGGCAATGAGAAATCCAGACGCGTACAGGAGAAATGCGGTTTTACCCATCATCATACGGAACATGATGTGAAATGCGCCATGCTGGATGAAACCCGCACGGAACATTTTTCCCGCATCACGAAAGAACAGTGGCTGCAATAGTCAGCTTAATCCAACCTTTTTGAATTTAATCTTTATTGTTTGTTTTGCGAGGATTGCAAAACAAACAATAAACTTATTACGGTAAGCTTTTCTCAGGCGGGTTCTGGTAAAATTTTATGCAGTCGCACGGGTTGAGCGGCGCAACAACAATATGAATCCAGGGGATGAAATGGAAGGAAAAACTAAAGCCGGTCTTTTTTTTATCATGTTCTCACTTTTCTTTTTTGCGGGCGTTCTGCTTTTCATCTCGCACCGGCAATATCAATCTCTGGAACAAGTCATCCCTCAAGATTCCACGCTCGGGCCCTTTGCCATCGGCGGACAAACGGTCGATCAGGTCTTTGGTGAGGCGGAAACCTTCTATAACCTGCCGATTACGTTGACGTATCACGGTCAAACCATTCAGGTATCACCCGACACGTTTGGTCTCAGGCTGGACACAGAATCCATCCGAGCTGAACTGCTTCAGAAAATCGCCGCCATCTACTCAGAAAAGAACTTTATCCCCTATCTTTTCGGAAACTTTCAGGCTGAGCCGGTCCATTTGGACATCCCGGTCAGTTTTGAGCGGGAAAAAATAGTAGCCTATTATGAAAATGAAATCGCCCCACGCTATGATGAACCGGCGTTGTCCAGGCAACCCAACCTGAACGGGGCGGGGTTTATCGCCGGAAAAAGTGGCTTCACACTGGACGTCGACAGCGCTGTTTCGCTGACAGAACAGAAACTAAGCGCACCACTGGAAGAACGCGTTATCGACTTACCGGTCATTGAAGTGCCGGAACCGGTGCAAAATGAGCAGAGTACTCTCAATCTGGAAATCTTTCTGAAAAACATCATTGATCAGAATCAGGACACAGACCAGGTTACGGAAGTCGTTTTGATTGATGGTGTCAGCGGCGCCTCATTTAATCTTGCCCGTCGAAATCAACAAGACCTGCAACCCGAAATATCTTTTACAGCCGCAAGCACAACAAAAATCCCGATCATGATTTCATCATTCAAAAAGATTGAAGGAGAACCGACCGCCGCCACCCGCCGTCAGTTACAGCTGATGATCACAGAATCCAAGAATGACGCGACCGACTGGATGATGGAAAACATCATTGGCGGAACGCTGGCACCATTGGAAGTAACCACCGATCTGAAGGTCTTGGGCTTCCAAAACACCTTCCTGGCGGGATATTTCTACCTGGGCGCGCCGTTGCTGGACTTGTTTGAAACCCCGGCAAACACACGGACCGATATTAATTTGAAACCGGATATTTACAACCAGACCACCGCCAGGGATATGGCAGAGCTGCTCTATGCTGTCTATCAGTGCAGTGAAACAAACACGGGGTTGTTGCTGGATACCTTTGGCGGCGCCGTTTCCCAAGCCGAATGCAACGAAATGATCGATCTGCTGAAAAACAATCATTTGCCTTATCTGATCAGCGCGGGGGTGCCGGAAAGCGTTTCTGTAGCACATAAACATGGCTGGATCGAAGAAAGTGATGGATTGCTGCGTACCATGAGCAATGTGGGGGTGGTCTATTCACCACAAGGGAATTACATCCTGAGCATTTTCACCTATCATCCGCAAAATCTCATTTTTGACGAGGGGAACCTGCTTTTCACCCGAATTTCCGCCGCAATTTATAGTTTTTATAATCCGACAGAACGGACCGTCAACTGATCGGAAAATAAAATTATCTCACACAGTTCTGTTGTGTGAGATAACTGAAACGAAAGCCTTGTGGTCCCTGGGACCAGATTGGCCGCAGTTGCCTGCAACGGGATTCCTGAAACCCTTATAAATAGTCTTTCAAATTGTGTTCAACGGCATAGGCGGCAGCTTCCGCCCGATTACTGGTTCCCAGTTTTGAAAGAATGCTGCTGACATAATTGCGGACAGTCCCCTCGCCGAGAAACAGCGATTTGGCAATCTCACGGTTCGTTTTGCCTTCGGATACGAGAATCAACACATGCTTTTCCTGTTGACTGAGAATCGCGAAAGCCGAAGCCTCTTCTTCTTTGACTGCCCGCCGGACTTCCTGAAAAACCCGCTGTGTCACCAGCGGATCCAGCAATGCATCGCCTCGACTGACGGATTCCAGTGAACGGATCAAATCCTCGCTACTGATTTGCTTCAGTAAATAACCGGAAGCGCCAGCCCGGATGGCAGAAAACAGCATTTCATCCTCGGCGTAGGATGTTAACATCACTACACGCACTTCCGGGAAGCTCTGCGTAATTTCTTCACAGGCATCGATACCGGAAATTCCGGGCAACCGGATATCCATCAGAACAATATCGGGACGGATTTTGCCGGCCATTTCGATTGCTTCTTTTGCGTTGCTGGCTTCACCAACAACTTCAAACTGAGAGCTTTGTTCCAGTAGAGCTTTGATCCCGAGTCGTACAACCTCATGATCATCAACAAGTACTATGCGCATTTTAGCCATTATGCTGGAACTCCTGACTTAATAAAATGGTAATAATGGTTAATAAATTTCGACGTCAAAAGGAACATGCAAATGAAGTATAATGTCATTTTCGAATGTGTCAAAATATACATTTCGGCTTATTAGATAAGATTGTACACCAAAAAATACAGCAAGGCAATCAAATGAAAATCGGAATTCTGGGTGCAGGTCCGGCCGGGATATTTGCGGCGCTTAAAATCCGTAATATCACTATGACTGATGTTTGTCTATTCGATCTTAATCCCGGTATTGGCAGGAAACTATCCGTAACCGGCAGCGGACGCTGCAATATCACCAACCTCAATCTGAAAAAAGAAAACTATTATAGCCTTCAGGATGCGGACATCTCCGCCGTCATTAAACGGTTCCCGCCACAGGAAATCCGTTCAGTTCTCGAAAATGAAGGGATACCCACCGTCAGTACGGATGATGGATGGGTTTATCCGGTCTCTTTTTCCGCTGCAAACGTCAACCGTATTTTGCGAAACAATCTGCTTACCGCCGGTGTCGCCATCCACGAAAACACAAAAGTCGTGGCAATAAAAAAAGAAGGTTCAGGTTTTCTGCTGCAGTGCGAAAACAGCCCCAAAGCGTTTTACTTCGATCGGGTCATCGTTGCCAGCGGCGGGAAAGCGCATCCGCAATTGCAGGCAGACACAACAATTTTGATTTCAC
>CALCQT010000195.1 GCA_937894825.1 uncultured Anaerolineaceae bacterium | reverse complement strand
AAAAAATCGAAGTTACTGTGAAGTAGAAAACAGTTTGGAAATTGGAGAGAATGACTGTGGAAAAGACCTATGTCATTAAAGGTGAACCTGAGAGCGAATGGTTGCTGGTTGATGCAAACGGGCAGCGGATTGGCCGATTGGCGACCCAGATTGCGAATTATTTGCTGGGAAAACATAAACCGAACTTTACGCCGGGCGTAAAAATGGGTGATTTTGTGGTTGTGATTAATTCGGCCCATTTGGCCATCACGCCCAAGAAAATGACGACCAAGTTTTACTACCGTCATTCCGGTTATCCCGGCGGTTTGACGACTACGTCACTGAAAGATATGATGCGGACTTATCCGGATCGTGTCATCCGGGCGGCAGTTTGGGGCATGCTTCCGCACAATTCGCATGGACGTGCGTTGCTGAAGCGATTAAGAATATTTGCCGGAAATGATCATCCGCATGGTGCTCAGAATCCGAAAAGCGTGAACTAAGGAGTAAGTATGGCCGGAAGATATTATGAAGGTATCGGGCGCCGCAAGGAAAGTGTTGCACGGGTCCGTGTCAGCGCCGGTGGAGGCGTTTTTACCGTCAACGACAAACTGGTTGCGGATTACTTCACTCGTTTAGGTGATGTAGAAGCAATTCTGACCCCCTTGAATGTCATCAATCATGACCTGAACAGCTATGACGTTTCTGTTCATGTGAATGGCGGCGGCGTTTCCGGGCAGACGGACGCGGTCCAGCTGGGTCTGGCACGCGCGCTGGTGAAGATGGATGAGACATTGAAACCTTCGCTGAGCCATGCCGGGTTACTGACGCGTGATCCGCGCATCAAGGAACGTAAGAAACCAGGTTTGAAGCGGGCCCGCAAGGCACCTACCTACACCAAGCGTTAATTCGCCTGGTGCGGAGCAGGTTGCTCTTTTACAGTTGTCGCTGAGAATAATAGCGAATCGTAGAGCGGGCACATCTGATGAGTGGCATCGGCATTACAATCAGATCCTGTTCGGGCAGAAAACAATAGCGAACAAAAAAACGAGCACATCCCTTATAAGGATGTGCTCGTTTTTTTGTATGTGAGGTCTGACGAATTGTCCTGGGGGTACTGCGTCTGCTTTATGGAAGAATAAATTTATTCACCTGACTGGCCGTGGTATTAACCACCCAGACGCTGCCGTCATTGTCAACAACAATACCACATGGCATAGAGGGGCGGTCGATGTTTCCGCCGCTGCCATTCCAGGAACGGACCAATTCCCCTTCAACCGTGAATTGCCAGACCAGGTTCCCTTCGGGGTCTGTGATCAGGATATCGCCTGCTTCAGTGAAAGCGATATACGGTTTGTTGTCCAAAGATTGCGAATACCAGGCAGGGACTTCAAAAGTATGGACGACTTGGAAAGCGGACGGATCAGCGGCGTTGATGTCGAAAATCTGTACCCGTTGGTTCCAGGTATCCGCCACCGCCAGTTGCTCGTCATTGGATATGGCAATTCCCACCGGCTCGTCAAACTCACCTTCTCCGATTCCGGCACTGCCGAATTTTCCGATCAGTTCTCCCTCGCTCGTGTACACCATGATCCGTTTATTCCCGGTATCCGAAACGAATACCCTGCCCTTGCTGTCCACTGCGATGGAACGCGGGCCATAGAAGGTCTTACCCGGTTCGGAAGGATCGTTAGCACGCCATACTGCTAAAAATTGCCCTTCCTGGCTGAATTTGAGAATGCGATGATTCCACGTGTCGGCGATATAGATCGTGTTGTCCGGTCCGGCCGCGATTCCCCAGGGCTGGTTTAATCCGCCTTGTTCGGCAGCGTCCCACATCCCGAGATATTCGCCTTCGGCTGAAAAGTACTGAACCCGGTTATTGCCCGAATCCAACATATAGACGCGTCCGTCACCGACAACAGCTACTCCGCGCGGTGCGTTGAACTGACCGGGCTCGCTGCCCGTTGCGCCGATGGTCAGAACCGGATTCAGTTCAACAAATTTCTCATCTTCGAACAGCATCTCGTCTTCCGACAGATTTTCAGCCTGAACGGCTGAATTCCCGAGCGACCATATTCTCTGCGGGAGGCTCTTTCGGATATAGACTACCATGCGAAACGCCGGTTCCCAGGTTTCCAGTGTGAGATTATTTTTTCCGGTGACCTGAGCATATTGGCTGTAATCCCGATTTAGCCAAATGTCAAAAAGCGCCGAGCGCATCGTTGGATTGACCAGCGCGTTCAGCACCCGACCGGCAGTCAGGTTGAAGTAATCCTGATTAGGCCACCAGAGGCGTATATACTCATATCGGAAATACTCATCCCGGACGACCGGTTTGAGGCGGTCGTCCTTATTCGTGTTGGCGATAATGACGTCATAATTGCGCAGGTTCCGCGTAATGGTTTCATCGAAATCCAGCCGGTTCGGATAATCACGGAAATACCACCAATAAGGATAGCGTGCATCATTGTCAAAGGCCACTTTGATCGATTTTCCCTTCCCTGTCAGCGCGGCGATTTCTTCAATCTGTTCCAGCGCGATTTTCGGGCCCGGTGCGCCATGCGCGTAGACTAAAAATTCATTGGCATAGTCGTAATTGACGAAGGACGAGAAATAGGCAGTTCGAGCCTGTAACAGCAAGAGAATGCATAGGGTGACCATCGTGATCGTTTTCAAAATGCTGAGACCGCTCCATTCCCTCCAGGCATTGACTAGTATGGTGAGGGATATCAGAAAGACGATCGCCGCCAGAAGAAACTGGCTGGTCAGGTTGAGCTGGGAGGGGGCCATTCCCGCGAACGGCAATCCGGGGCTGCGCAGACTTCCCACGATGCCAGCGGCGGAAATGCTGCCGGTGAACAGGCTGAGCAGGCCGAGCCAGCCGGATTTGGTGCAAAATTGCTGCCAGGGGAGGGTCTCGATCAGCCAACCGATTCCCCATGCGGCGGATAAGCTCAGCGGCAACGTAATATGGACTGCCAGCCAGGGCATTCTTTCTCCGGCAATCGAATAGGCGATCAGGGCTGTCAGCGCCCAATACAGGAATAACAGAAGTACCGGCAGTTTTCCGTCCTCCTGAACAGACGAACGGTCTGAACCGGAATCGGTCCCGTCCGGATCTTCTTCCCAAGGAATGGAGAAGTCTTCTGTTGCGAACAGCGCGGTCGGCGGGATTTCAGCGGATATTTCCGAGTCGGCCATATCGCTTATGGTACCGGCAGCTGAAGTTTCCCCGGCTGCAATCGCGGGACCGGCTGATAAGGTATCTGAAGGGTGCTGCCAGAACCTGCGGCGCCGGACGGCAAAAACGATGGCAATCAAAGTGCCGGCTATCGCGGCAAATTCATATATCGGGAGCAGAACGAGACCATAGTAATAGAGTGGCTGCCCGCCACGCTGAACTTCGTGCTGGGAAAGCCAGTAGCCAAGACTGCCGAGGATGCCGGTAAAAAGGCCATGTCCGTTTGAGAAGAGGGTAGTGTAAAAAGTAATGAAGATGAGGTAGAACGCCGCGGCCGCCCGTAAAAATACGTTCCGGTTCCACCAGATACCGATCAGGAATGAAAGGATCAGCAGGAGGATCAGAACGATTCCGCTTCGCACCATTCCGGCAGAAGAATAATCCAATGGAGCCCAGCCGAGCAGTATCACCGGAACTGCCGTCAACTGCGGCAGGATCAGCGCGCCGATAAAAACAATCAGGTTGAAAGCCGGCAGCTGACGCAATTCCTGCCAGCCTGTTTGTCTGAACAGAAACACCAAAAATCCCACCATGACCAGGGCGCCGAGCCCAATTAGAATTGCGCCGCCAACTGTAATTGATGTTTCGGCGCCGGATAAGAACAAGCCGCTTCCGGTGAGGAGCAGCAATGCTGCCGCCAGAAAAATGGCAGCCCCTTTCCGCCGGGTTGATTCCCGGTTCGCAAAGGTTTTCCAGAGCTCAATGAGGAAAAGGATCCCGCAGAAAAACAGCAACTGCGCAGTATAAATATACGAAACTTCCTTGGTGACGAACTGCATCGCCGTGACCACCGCCAGCAGATACAGCGAGAAATTGTCCCTTTTTTCCAGATAACGCAGCACGCCGTAAAATGTGAGCACCGCAAACAGTTCAATGAATGCTTCATTCCGGGTGTATCGTCCGTAAAACAGAAGCAATGGGGATATCAGAAAAAACAGGCCGCCCGCCAGAGCACCCGTTCGACCGAGATACCGCCGGAACCCAATCATAACAAAAAAAACCGCTGCTGTACTGAACAACGCGGCCGGAATACGGGAGGTGTAATCATTGTCTCCGAACATAAAGTAGGTCAGCGCAAGAATATGAAACTGGAACGGTCCGTGTGTAACCGGATCATGGGCATACCCACGCCCGCTGTAGAGGCTATAAGACGGCACGACATGATTGACTTCGTCATGGGACATCCCCCGCGCGCCGATGAACAGGAACCGGCTCAGGACAGTGAGCAGCAGGATCAGGATGAAGATGGCCTTTTCTATGGTGAGAAATGAACACGAATGAAAAACCGGCCGATCTAAATAATGTTGCGAAAATGTTTCTTTCTTTTTCATCTTTTTTCTCCGGAAGAAGGATATAAACATATTTAGTAGGTTCTTTAAATGATAATCTCTAAGTACTTCTTTAAAGGACTAACCAAGATTATGTACTCCTTTTCCTGTAAATTCGAGCCATAAATACCCAAAGTTCTTTAGTCTGCGAATTTCTTTATTGACCCATTCCAGACTGTTGGTTGTTTGTATCGCTTCTATGTTCCAATGGAAAGTCAAAAACCGAAAAACCCTCAGACAGGTTAACTGATATGTTCCAGCAGCCATTGTCTTAAAACAGCCGCATGGTTAATGGTGTCACTGCGCGCGCCATACACCAACGTGACCGGGCCTTCTTTCAGCTTGTCCCGGATGAGCTGCGCGAATGTGGCTGCTTCCGGGTTGGCGTCCAGTTCATTGCGGTATACGGCTGTGAATTCCGTAAACCGCTCCTCCATGTGGCCGAAACTCTTTCTGGCTTCTGTCGACGGCGCAATATTCTTGGCCCATAGGTCTAGGCGTAAAACGTCTTTCCGGGTACCGCGCGGCCAGAGTCTGTCCACCAGGACACGATAGCCATCTGTGTCTGCCGCTTCCAGATAGGCGCGTTTGATTTTTAAGTTGTTTTGATCGTTCATCATCCCTCCTACTCCACAAAACTTATTTTGGTCGGCAGCATGAACTGATATTGATGATAAAACGAGAGCGGCAGAATCTCCCCGCAGACCTGGACATAACCTTCGCGCTGCGTCAGCAGCGGCAGGTCCGCGAAAATCAGAACATCGTTGCCGGTCGGGAAATCAATCCCTTTGATGATGGCCAGCGGATGATCAAAGGCGTCGATAAAATCGAAAATCTCTCTCGAAGACGTATCATGAATGCGTGGCCGGACGTACAGCAGGTGGAAATCCGGCGCGTGCGGCTGCTTCAGGTCATAGGACTGTAAAAATACCGCGTTCCCCGGGTCAACACGAGTGTAAATCAGTGATTCATCCGGCGCGCAGACCATCTTCTGCGTTGGTTCCGGAACGCGGATTGGGAACTGTTTGATCAGAGGCGCTGCGGCCAGCGCGATCAGGATCGAGAGGCTGATCGCGGCGACTGCCACATGCGTCAACATCGCGTGATCTTCTTTTTCATCTTCCGGACGCCTGGAGAACCATGGCAGCCGGTTGAGCAAAGCCTGCAGGCCGATCCCGCTCACCAATCCGCTGAGCCAAATAACCGGCGCGTTCAATCGCATCCGGTAAACGTTATAGGCCGGCGCCACCAGTTGAGACAGGAAAATCCCCAGGATCATCGCCAGCAGCAGCGAATAAAACGGCTCCTTCCGCTTTTGCCAGGCAATGACCAGTCCGATCAGCCACAAAACCATCAGGCCATAGCGGACCACTCCGACCAGATTGGCCTGTGCGCCGTCAATGTAGGAAAAGACGCCGCGTTCCTGATCCAGCAAAAAGCCATCGCCGATGACTGCCAGTGCGCTCAGGACGTTTTCCGGGTGCGCGCTCAATTCCGTTCTGCAGATGTCCCAAAGCCCCGGCCAGAGATCATCCGTCCCGAGCAGTTTCGCAAGGTCCGGCTGCCCCATTGCGTCGTAGACATCTTTTCCGCCCATACACAGCCCATA